>CAIZLW010000083.1 GCA_903933915.1 uncultured beta proteobacterium
ACCAGAAAGATATCCACAACTTGAGTCATAATAAACATTGAAAAGGGGTGGCTCAAAATTCAATGAAAAACCCGGCTCAGAATTCAGTGGAAATCAACAGGCTCACAATCTCCCGAGGGCTTGCAGAAGCAATGGCCGGAACGTTACAGCTTGAGACCCCGCTGCGCGGTGCAGCCTTTCGGTTGAGGCTGCCGCTGAAAGAGGGTAGCCCCCTCGGGAATGCGAGGAACGGTTTCACTATGTTGCCGGGAGGGCGCGCGTTGCGCATCCTTGTTGCCGAGGATACGCCGGCCAATCAGCTCGTTATTCGCATGTTGTTGACCCGCATGGGGCACCAACCAACGATTGTGGAAAACGGTAGGCTGGCTGTCGAGCTGCTTCAAAATACGGGTTTCGATCTAGTCATACTTGACCTGCAGATGCCGGAGATGAATGGTTTCGAGGCGGCCAGAGCGATACGGGCTGCCGAGCCGTCGCAGCAGCGAACTCCGCTAATGGCGTTTAGCGCTTTTACCCAGGATTCCGAGAAGGAGCTGGCGATCAAATGCGGTTTTGACTCCTTTTTGAACAAGCCCATCAGTCTTGCGGAGCTGTCTGCGGGTATTGCTGCTCTTGTCGTAGAAAAGCAACCGCCAGCAACCGCCTGAGGCGGCGCCCCCTCGCTTTACTCCTGCAAAGTCATAAACAGACGCGTTTTCTGCGTGGAGAGGGCGGCCGGAATAACGGAATAGTTGCGGGGTGTGATCCTCATTCCGCCTCTGTTCCGTAAGGCAAGAGCGGCTGTTTTAGGTCCAGGGTGGTTCGTTGAAAATCGAGATCAGGAAGTTTGTGCCCGTGATTCAAGCAGCGGGCTTGAAGGTGGATTAGTAACTGCACAACTCCGCCAGCCAGATTGTTAACGAACGAATGAAGCGCCAGGAATAAACCGCACAATACGGTTGGCAAGGTAGAATTTTGTTCATGCGCCGTATTCCTGTCCCTGCACCCGCCTCAAAGCGCGACACCGCCGCCAGCAAGTTTGAACGCGCCCGGAAGCTCTTCGCTGAAGGCAGTGCGCTGCACGGGCAGGGCAAACTGGCGAAGGCGAAAGCCTGTTTCGCGGAAGTGCTGGTATTGCAGCCCCGGCATGCCGAAGCCTTGCATGCGTTGGGCGTCATTGAGGCCCAGGCAGGGCGTCCGCTACGAGCGGTGGCGTTGATCGATCAGGCGCTGCTGATCCGGCCTGATTATGCCGTCGCCTATTACAACCGCGGCAATGCACTGAAGGATGCCGGGCGCATCGATGCGGCGATTGCGAGTTATGATCGCGCCCTTGCGATCCGGCCGAACTTTGCCAAGGCCGTCAGCAGCCGCGGCGTTTTGCAGCAATCGAAAGGGCAGCCGGGTGTCACCGCCCGATCTGCGGAACGCGCTTTATCAGCCAAACCATCGACGGCGTCTGCAAAAGGCTGCTACAAAACAGGCCTCAAGCTGCAGGAACTGCATCGCCATGACGAAGCAGTCGCCAGCTTCGACCGGGCGATTACGCTTAAACCGAATTTTGCCGAGGCTTATTGCAATCGCGGCATTTCGCTGAAAATGCTCAAGCAGTTTTCAGCCGCGCTCGCCAGTTATGAGCGCGCGGTTGCGATCAAGCCCGATTTTTCCCAAGCTTGGTACAACCGCGCGCTGGCGTTGCAGGATATGCAGCAGTACCCAGCCGCTGTCGCCAGTTACGACCGGGCCATCGCAGCCACCCCCAAGTATGCCCTCGCGCACTGCGCGCGTGGCATTGTGCTGTTGAATATGGGGCAGGCTGAAGAAGCCATCGCCAGTTGCGATCGTGCGATTGCGATTGATGCCGATTTCGCCAAGGCTTACGCGACGCGCGGCGCTGCGTTGCAGGCGCTCAAACGCATTGATGCTGCCATCGTCAGTTACGACCGCGCCATTGCCATCCGGCCGGACTTCATCGAGGCGTTGTGGAACCGAAGCCTAGCCTTTCTTCTGAATGGTGATTTTGGCAACGGCTGGCGGGAATACGAATGGCGCTGGAAGAACGAGAACCTGCGCATGAAACTGCGCTGGCGGGATACGCGCCCGGTCTGGCTGAGCCAGGAAAGCCTTGCTGGAAAAACCATTCTGCTGCACGCCGAGCAGGGGCTGGGCGACACCCTGCAGTTTTGCCGTTATGCAAAATTGGCCCATGACCACGGCGCCCGCGTGATTCTCGAGGTGCAGCCCGCGCTGCGCGAACTGCTGAGCCGTCTGAATGGTGTTGCCGAGGTGGTCGCCCGCCGGGAAGTCTTGCCGGCTTTTGACCTGCATTGCCCGCTGATGAGCTTGCCGCTGGCCTTCAAGACCGGCCTCAAAACCATCCCCTGCGCCGATGGCTATATCCGCAACGACCCGCAGATCACCAGCGCATGGCGCAAGCGGCTGGGCCGCAAGCGCAAACCGCGTATCGGCCTGGTATGGAGCGGGAGTACAAAACACAAAGGCGATGGTCAGCGCAGTGTTGCGCTGCAAGACCTGTTGCCGCTGCTGTCAGCGAAATTCGAGTTCGTGAGCCTGCAGAAAGATCTGCGCAAGGCGGACGCCGCTATTCTGCGCGAACATCTGCAGATCAGGCACTTCGGCGCAGAACTCGAGGATTTCACCGATACCGCAGCACTCTGCGAATTGATGGATCTGGTGATCAGCGTCGATACCAGCGTCGCGCATCTGGCCGGCGCCATGGGCAAGCCGGTGTGGATATTGCTGCCGTTTGCCCCCGACTGGCGATGGATGCTCGATCGAGAGGACAGTCCGTGGTATTCCAGCGCACGGCTTTACCGGCAGGCGCAGGCCGGTGACTGGGCCGGTGTGATCAAACGGGTCGCGACGGACCTGACCGCCGGGGAATATTGACCGGGGCACCGATCGTCCGGGCAGTTACGAAGCCGGGGTGCGGGTTTTGCCGCGGTCGCTTATTTGACTGGTTCGAAGGACAGTTTTGCCGGCACGCCGTTTTTGTCGGCTTCTTCGACCGCACCCGCCGGTTTGCTGGTAATGCGTGAGGCTTCAAACTTGAGGCCGCCGGTCATCGCGAGCGTGATGGCGTCAGCGCGGGCTTTGGCAAGGTCTGTCATCGCGTTTGCCGGCAATGGTTGCAATTCGACCAGTCGCTGATGCATGGCGACATACAGCGCGCGGTCGCCGGCGCCGCGGCCAACCAGCGCCAGTGCGGCATTGACGCGCGATACATCGCGACCGGCTGATTTGCGGAAACCCTCGGTGAACTGCGCAACCGCATTGCCGCCAGCGCGGGCCTCCAGCATGTTTTCGAGCGCCCGTTGAGTTTTGGCGCTATCAAATCCGACGGTACCGGGATCTTCCCCCGGCGCGAGTCGGGTGCCTTCGCGCGCTGCGAGATCGACACGCACCGCACGCGCCCGCAAAGCGCGGGCATCGATATCCTTGTGATAGGTGCCCTGGATCTGCAGTTTGAGTTGCGGACGTTTCTGCAGGCCTTCGGCGACCCGTCGCAATTTTTCCTGCTCGGTCTGCAGCAAGCGCGCACTGCCTGGGTCAAACACGATGTCGCCCAGCGTCTCTGCGCCGCTGCCGAACAGTGAGCCCAGCGCGCGGAAGGGTGCGGTGACGATGCGCGTCAGCACGGTGCGGATGGCCTGCCAGACGACATGGCCGTAACTGAATTCGGGGTTATCGACATCGCCGGCCACCGGCAGCGTCAGATCAATCTTGCCGTTGCTGTCGGTCAGCAACGCGATGGCCAGATCGAGCGGCAGGTTGACCGCGGTCGGGCTCTCGACGCGTTCACCCAGCGTGAACTTGTCGAGCACCATCTTGTTGTTCCCCGCCATTTTGCTGTTCTCGATTTTGTACTGCAGGTCGAGCGATACTTTGCCGGAGGCGATTTTGCGCCCGGCGAATGTCGCCGTATAAGGAGACATCGGTAAGAGTTCGATGTTGCGGAAAGCCACAGCAATATCGGTGAACTTTTTCGGCGCGAACGGCTGTATGGTGCCTTCGGCCCGGGCCAGGCCGTAATCCGCAACGCCGCCTTCGAACTTCAGGGTCGCTCGTGAATCCGCTGATGAAGACAGGCCGCTTGCTGATCCGTTCAGATCCTTGATGAAGGTCGCGAACGGCAATACGAGACTGAAGTCCGCGAAATCCATGGCGCCGCCTTCAACGCGTACGCGCTCGACACCGATGGTCATCTGCGGCGCGGTTTCCGTCTGCGGGGGTAGTGGTGCGGATGCAGCCGGCACAGTCGTTGCCGCTTTGGCGGGCGCGTGTTTGACGGCATCCAGATTGGTCGATTTGTCCTTGTTGATGATCAGC
This sequence comes from uncultured beta proteobacterium, assembly GCA_903933915.1. Lineage (GTDB taxonomy): Bacteria > Pseudomonadota > Gammaproteobacteria > Burkholderiales > SG8-41. The sequence continues at coordinate 4,330 of CAIZLW010000083.1, forward strand.
TTGGCATAAGGCTGCACAAGGTCGACCTGCGCAACATTGATGCGGTTCTCTGCGGTATCGACAAGGATGTCGCTGAACCCCAGTCGCTTCCAGCCCACCAGCCGTTCCTTCGCCGCTGTTTGCACATCCATCTCGGTGAGGTCAGCGGCGCCGGTGAAGCGGATCGTCGGGGGCGTTGCCTTGGCGTTCAGGGTTACCTGTCCGCTGGCGCCGGCTTTGCCCGAAATGAGCGTCAGCGTGGTGCCACGCTTAAGTATGGGATCCAGCGGCAACAGCGCAAGATCTGTGGCTTCAAAGCGTGTGCTGATGTGTTCGCGCAGCATGTCCAGCGAGCCTTTTGCCTTTACCGACCCGCCCTGCTTGACGCGGAGCGACATTTCGAAAGGGCTCGGCTTTTTTCCCGGTGGCACGGTTATTTTTGAAACCGATGCATTGATTTGCTCGAGGTCATAACTGATCGCCGGCTGGAAAGTCTGATCCGTCAAAGCCACCGCGTATTTGGAAATCTCAGCACGGTCTACGATGAAGCTGAACCCTTCTTTGCGCAGTTCCTTCAGCGCCTGGACCTTGCGCGGCGCGAACATAGTGACCAGATGCAGGTCGCCGTCGGCATCGCGTCTGGTCGACATGCGGCCTCCCGACAGCCGGGCCAGCCCGACATGTATGGTTTTTTCCTGAAGATTGACGCCAAGGCCGGTCACTTCAGCGGATTCCACCGTGACCGGCGTGTCTTTGTCTTCGACGGGCGTGACGCGAATGTCATGCAGTTTGAGCGCGCCGTTTTCCACGAGTGCCTGCAACGCATCGCCCACTGATGCACTGGCCGCAAGGGTAATCTCGGTTTTTGCCGCAGTCATCATGAGCGGTTTGGCGCGGCTGTAGTCCGTCAGCGAAAGCGCGAGCGGGCCGATGTTGACCTGTGGCAGTGATAGGGCCCAGGGCGCGGATTTCGGGCGATCAGCCGCCTTGGGCGGGATTTTCTCGTCGGTGGTCGGCGTGCCGGGGATGGAGTTGCTGCGTATCAGCTTGGCCCAGTCCGGCACGCTGTCTTCGTCAAGAATGACACTGAGCCCGCCATCGGCCACGCGGATGTCCTTGAAGGAGAGGCTGCGCTGCGCCAGATTGAAGCTGCCGCCTTCGACGGCAACTGTGCCCAGTTTGGCCAGAACGGCGCCGCCTTTTTCCTGAGCGATCATCAGGTCATTCAGTCCGAAGGCGATGTCATCGGCCTCGAATTTCAGCACACCCCCGCTGTAGCCAAGCTGGTAACGCAAGCCGAAATGGTAGCTGCCCTGCGGCTCCGCAATGCTCATGCGGTCACGCACGAACTGCCATAGCGTCGACAGGCGCGCATCTTTCAGCGAGATTGAGCCGCTTGAAGCGATTGGCGACAGCGACAACTTGCCCTGCCATTGCAACTGGCCGCCGTCCGGCAGCTTGGCATGCAACTGGTGTTCGCCGCGATGGTCGGGCAGTGTCGAGACGTCGTGGATATCGAAATTGATCGGATCAACGCTTGATTTTGCCGCCGGCTGCAGGGTGTGGTCGGTAAACTTGAAAATGCCGCCGGCAATCGCGAAATGTTGCACGAGTAGTCGCGGCATCTCGCCGTCGGATTCCTTCTTCTGAACGGGTTCCTTGCTTATTGCTGCCAGTAGCCGTGCCAGGTTCAGATTTTCGTCCGCGTCGAGATCTGCGTTGATCACCGGTTTTTCGATACGGATTTCCTTGAACGTCCAGGCCCAGCGCAGCAGGCTGCTGGTTTCGAAATCCACCAGCAGTTTGCTGACCTGGAGTGCAGGCAGTCCGCTTTTCTCGGCAATGGTGATGCCATCCAGCTCGACGCTGAACAGCAGCGGGTTGATGCGTACGTTTTCTACCGAGCCCTTCGCCCCCAAATGCTGTTCCACCAGTTTCGGCAGTTGCTGGTGAACCAGCCAGGGCGCAGCAAAAAAGCCGGCCAGCGTGTAGATGAGCAACACCACCATGACGATGATGGCGGGTTTTGAGGTGGCCATGGCGCGCAGGCGTTGCGCAATTGTGGTGGCATTGCTCATGAACAGAACTCTTCTCAGTCGTTATCGGCGCGAAGGATGGCGAATCCGGACTGCAGCGCACGCTCGATACGCGCTTTTTCCTTCTTGATCTTGTCGTCGTCCCAGTCCCACATGCCGGCTTTGGCTTTCATCCCGGTGCGGCCCTTGTCGACCATGGCTTTCAGGGATGCCGGCGGTTTCTGTTCGGTGTGCAGGTGCGGATACAGTGCTTCACCGACCAGATAGTTGGTGTCCCAGCCTGACATTTCCTTCTGCATCATCGGACCGCAGGCGATGAAGCGGAATCCGAATCCGTATCGCACCGCAGTGTCGATGCCTTCGGCATCAGTGACGCCGTCGTCGATCAGGTAAAGGGCTTCGCGCATCATCGCATGCTGCAGACGGTTGCCGACGAAACCCGGTACGTCTTTTTTTACCCAGATTGGCGCCTTGTTGAGATCTTTCAGCAACTGCACCAGGCTTTCGGCGACTTTGGCATCGGTCAGCGCTGAACTGACGACTTCAACCAGCGGCACCAGGTGCGCGGGCATGAAAAAGTGCAGGCCGGCGACGCGCTGGGGATGTTTCAGGCCCTTCGCAATTTCACCGATCGGGAAATTCGACGTGTTGCTGGTCAGCGGGATGTCCGGTTTCGCCAGTGCTTCGATTTCGGCAAACAGTTTCCGTTTCAGCGGCAAGTCTTCGGTCGCGGCTTCGACGACGATGCCGACATTGGCCCACGGAATGGTTTTCAGTTCGGCGTAGCAGTGCACCGCGGCGGAATGACCGGCCGGCGCGCCGAGCTTGGCAAGGCCGGCGGCAATGCGTGCCGGCAGCGCGTCACGCGTCTTGGCGGAAGGGCTCATCACATGCACGGTCCAGCCGTGCGTGGCAAATACCGTCGCGATGTCGCCGCCCATGATGCCGCCGCCGATGACTACTGCATGTTTGTTGGTGCCGGACATTTCAGATTCCTTGTTGGTTTATATGCGACGTTATTGAAGTTCTTTTCAATTATATCCTCCGTGCATGCGTGGTTTGTGTTGACCGCAGGGGGAATGGTTTAATGCGTTAGTCAATTATTAATTTGCCGGAGTCGCCATGTCTGACCGCTGTTGTGTACCCCGCAAGGTGTTAACAGCGCTGGTGGCGCTTGCTGCATTGCACACCCCGGCACTGCAGGCGCAGTTTGATCCGGAGCGTGCATATAAACAGAGCGCCGAGGTCCGCCAGAATTACCCCGACCCGCAGGTCGCCTATGACACACCGGGATTTGCGCCTGGGCGCAAGGATTTCACCTCGCACGAGGAAATGCTGGCCTATGTCGAGGCCCTGCGGCGGCGTTCGGACGCAGTGCGGGTGCGCATGGTCGGGGAGTCTCAGGAGGGCCGCGCCATGCCGGCCATCGTGCTGTCGGGCGAGGGCGTGCAGACGGGCGCGCAGGCGCGGCGCCTCGGCCGGCCGGTGGTGGTACTGGCCGGATTGCAGCACGGCAATGAACCGGCCGGCGGGGAATCCATGCTGGTGCTCGCCAACGAACTGGCGACAGGCCGGCTGCGGCCGCTGCTCGACAAGCTCACCGTGGTCATCGTGCCACATTCAAATCCCGATGGCGCGTACCATTTTCGCCGTTCCCCTTACAGCACTGTCGACATCAACCGCGATCACGTAAAGGTGGATCTGCCGGAAACGCGGGCGTTGCACCGGGTCGTCAACGAATTCGAGCCGCACCTGTTTGTTGATGCGCACGAATTCAGCGTCGCCACGCGCTGGATCGAAAAATTCGGCGTGTTGCAATCCTATGACCTGATGGTGCAGTACGCGACCAATCCCAATGTGCATCCCGCGCTGACGGCGCTGGCTGACGGCAAGTTTCTGGGGGCGTTTAAAACGGCGACGGCCAGCGCCGGATACAGCCATTTCTGGTACTACACCACCAGTTACAACCTGAAGAATTATCTGGTATCGATGGGCGGCACCACACCGGACATCGGCCGCAATTTCGCCGGCCTGCAGCACGCGGTGTCATTCCTGATTGAGAGTCGTGGCGTTGGTATCGGGCGCGAAAGTTTTGCGCGGCGGGTGCACAGCCACATCGTTTCGGTGGGCAGTCTGTTGCAGACCGCTGCCGATAATGCGAAGGAACTGATGGACACCGTCGCTGCTGCGCGTGCCGAGACGGTGCGTCGCGGCCGTGATCCGCAACCGGGCGACAACCTCGCGGTGCGGCTGAAAAGCCCGGTGATCAAGCAGAAGCTCGACATGATTGATCCCGCCAGCGGCGTGTTGAAACCCATCGAGGTGGACTGGTCGGATTCGCTGAAGGTCGAAGCCGACATTGCCCGGCAGCGGCCGTGGGCCTATGTGATGCCGCCGGTGTTCCATGACATTGCCGAACGGCTGATGGTGTCGGGCGTAGAAGTGCGGCGATTGAGCAAACCGGCGGAACTGGAAGTGGAGAGCTTCCAGGTCACTGATCGCCGTGCCAGCAGCACTTTTGTCGAGGGGCGCATTACCCATCAGGTGACGACCGAGGTCGCCTCGAAAAAGGTCCGCTTTCCGGCAGGAAGTTACGTGTTTTCGATGGCCCAGACCAATGCCAACGTGATCGCCGTGGCCCTGGAGCCGGAATCGCCAAGTAGCTTTGTGTCGTTCGGCATGATTGCGGTGGATAAGAAGGGTTCACCGGCAACCATCGCCGGGCCCAGCGAAATCCCGGTGTACCGGGTGATGCGTCCGGTCGAGATCGATGTCCGCGCCGTCAAGCTGAAACCGTGACGACGCGGCACATCACAATCATTTGACGAGCGTTGCGCTCCACGAGGTGGGCGGGGCGTCGGGCCGCGGCCGCATCATGCCCTGCATCACCGGACCGCTGACGCGACCGGTGTAAGCGGCGGTGCCGATGGTGAAGCCGATCTGGTCACCGCGCAGATGGGTGTTGGTGATGCGCCAGCTCATGCCGTCGCCGTTGCGGAAGGTGCCGTCGATATCCTGGAATTTCTGTTTGAATTCCACCGAACCCGAGTCCATTTTCCAGTTGCCTTCAACTTTTGCCGGAACGATCCACATATAGGCGGTGCGCCCTTCGGTGGAGTCTGTCTGGTCCGGCGTCCAGTCTTCCATCGTGAAGGCATGCGATACGACACGCGTGCCGGGTTTCATGTTGAGAATGGTCGGGCGCAGCTTGATGTTCAGATAGGGCAGCAAGTACATCGTCAGCACCGTGGCCTGGCTGAAGTCGGTGGCGAAGATGTCGCCGCGGATGAACTGCGCTTTTTCGGCGACGCCTTCCTTTTGCGCGTTGCGTTTCGACAACTCGACCATGTTCGGGTTGTATTCAATGCCGGTGGCGCGTAAGCCAAACTGTTTGGCTGCAGTGATCACGGTAATGCCGTCGCCGGAACCGAGATCAAACAGGACATCACTGGGTTTGACGTCGGCCATTTTGAGCATTTTTTCCACCAGGCTCTTCGGCGTCGGCACCCAGATCACGTCCTTGCCGGCCTGGCCGACCTGCGGCTTGAACTCGGTGTTGGTGGTCTGCGCGTGAACCGGTGAGAGGAAGGCGGCGGTGAGTGACAGAGTCACAAAGGCGTGACGAACAAACGAACGCATGACGGTCTCCAGTGGTAAGCAGCGTTTGATTATGCCTGAATGCAATGGCGCTTTATGCGGTGCTCAGTCCGGTTTCGCACCCGAGGCTTTGACCACCGGCGCCCAGCGCGCAATCTCGGCCTTGATGTGTGCCGCGAACTGCTCCGGCGTGTTGGCGACCGGTTCCGCGCCGTCGGCGGCGAGACGTTCCTTGACGTCGGGTCGCGCCAGCACCTTGACGAAATCCGCATGCAGTTTGGCAATGATGTCGCGCGGCACGGCCGCCTGTGTCAGTACGCCGTACCACTGGTTGGCGTCATAACCGGGCACGCCGCTTTCGTTGATGGTGGGGATGTCCGGCATGATCGAGAGCCGTTTCATCGTCGCCACGCCGAGCAGTTTGAGGCGGTTGGATTTGACATGCGGCATCAATGCGACCATGCCGGTGATGGTCATCGTGGTCTGCCCTGAAATCATGCTGATCATTGCCGGGCCGGTACCTTTGTACGGTACGTGCACCATGTCAATTTTGGTGAGCAGTTTGAAATATTCCCCGGCCAGATGCGAGGCGCTGCCGCTGCCGCCGGACGCATAAAGCAGTTCCCCCGGTTTGGCTTTGGCCAGCGCGACGAAATCCCGCGCAGTTTTTACCGGCAGCGACGGATGTACAGCCATGCCGTTGGGCACCGTGGCCAGGACGGTGATCGGCGCAAAATCCCTGATCGCGTCATACGGCAGTTTGGGATACAGCGTCGGATTGAAACCGAAGGTGCCGACATGGCCCATGACGATGGTGTAGCCGTCGGGCGCGGCGCGCGCGGCGAGTTCGACACCGATGGTGCCGCCGGCGCCGCCGCGATTCTCGACGGTGACCTGCTGGCCCCAGGCTTCCGTGAGTTTGATGGCCACCAGTCGTGCCAGCAGGTCGGTGCTGCCGCCCGGCGGGAACGGGGCGATGAAGCGCACCGGCTTGGCCGGAAAGGTGGCTGCGGTCTGTGCCAGAGCCGCCCCAGACCCTATGGCGCCAAGCACGGCGATTGAAACTAAGCATTTGAATTTATTCAATTATTTATACTCCACCCCGCAGGGCTCTAGGTTTTTTTGAGTCGTCCGTCGATGGTGGCGCCGGCGGTGACCAGCGCCTGGATCTCGTCTTCCGATAATCCGGCTTCGCGCAGGATTTCAACGCTTTGTTCGCCGAGTTTGGGTGCGGGTGTCCAGCCATCACGCGTGCCGCAGGACCATTTGTTGGGCAGGCGCATGCTGCGTGTGCGGCCTTCCGTCGGATGATCTTTCATTTCAAAAAAACCGATATCTGCAAGATGCGGATCGTCGAGCACGCTGTCGAGTGTGTGGTACGGCATCGCCGGCACGTCGGCGGCGTCGAACAGTTGCAGCCACTCTGCAGTGGTCTTGCGCTTCAGTTCTTTCATGCGCACTTCGAAATAAGCCGTGACATTGGAAAAACGCGCCGGCACGCTGCTGAAGCGCGGATCGGTTTTTAATTCGGGGCGGCCGATGACATCAAAGAATGCAAATGCCTGATCGTTGGTATTGGCCGAGATGCAGATCCAGCTGTCCTTGGTCGGGATCGGTTTGCCCAGCGGATCGAGCAGGCGCGGGTCACCGGTCTCGCCCAGCGGCGGTTCGAAGGTCTTCAGGTACATGTGCTCTTCGAGCACGAACTTGACCATGTTCTCAAACATCGGGATTTCGATCGCCGAACCTTTGCCGGTTTTCGCGGCGCGGTACAAGGCCATCGCGATCATCTGCACGGCGATCAGGCCGACCACCTTGTCAGCAACCACCATCGGCACGAAGCGCGGCTCGCCCATCGCGCGGTGATGCAGCGCGGCCATGCCGCCGGAACCCTGGATGATGGTGTCGTAGGCCGGCTTCTCGCGATAACGGCCATCCTGGCCGAATCCGAACATGCCGCAGTAGATGATTTTCGGATTGACCTTGCACACTTCTTCGTAAGACAGCTTCAGCCGCGCCATCGCCGGCGGCCGCACGTTCCACACCAGCACGTCGGCTTTTTCGATCAGTTTCATCAGCGCGGCGTGTCCGCCGGGGTTTTTCAGGTCGAGCACAATCGAGCGTTTGTTGCGGTTCAGGTGCAGGAACTTGGCGCCCATGCCCGGCGTCACCGACTTGCCGTTCATGTTGCGTACCAGGTCGCCGGACTTGGTTTCGACCTTGATCACTTCCGCACCGTGGTCGGCGAGGATCTGCGTCGCCAGCGGGCCGACCACGACCGAAGTCAGATCGACAATGCGTACGCCTTCGAGCGGGCCGCCGGACATTATCGGATTTCTTTCATGCAAACTCCGCTTCGGCGGTCAGCGCCAGCGCACCGGTATCATCCTGCGCCCACAGCTTCGCGGTCTTGTTGTCTACCGAAGGCTCCCCGCACAGCGTGATGGTGCGCCCGACAAACAGCGCGCGCACATTGCGCGACGACATGAACTTGATCGGCGTCGAGCCGTGGGTGCGAGCCAATTCATACGCTAACAGCGTCGTCAGTCCGCCGTTCATCACCAGGTTGGGATAACCCTCGACGCCCGTAACATAAGGATGGTCGTAGTGAATGCGGTGGCCGTTGAAGGTCAGTGCGGAATAACGGAACAGCATCACCGGATCCGGCGTGACCTCGTGTTTCCAGATCGCCTGGCCCGGTGCGGGTTGCGGCGGTGCGGGCGGTGCGTTTTTGTCGGGTTCGCCTCGGTAAACAATATCCTGCTCTTCGCTGATGGCTACACCCTTTGAATTTCGAATGTCCGTCTTGACGGTGACGAATACCATGCGGCCGCTGCGGCCGTCCTTGATGGTGACGTTCTGGATCGTCGATTCGCGATGCACTTCATCGCCGATATGCAGCGGCGCGATGAAGGTCGTGCGTTTACCGGCAAACATGCGTCGCGGTAGCGGCACCGGCGGCAGGAAATCGCCGCGTGCCGGGTGTCCGTCGGCGCCGATCTGCGAATGGCGCACCACGCGCGGAAACAGGATCGAGTGCCAGCCCACCGGCAGTGGTTCGCCCATTTTCGGGAAGACATCATCGCGGTCCAGCGTTGCCGACAGGCGGTTGACGGAAGGGACCGTCACGTAATCAATCGCGGTTTCGGTGCGGCCGATCCATTCCTTCAGGGATTCCAGTTCTGCAGACATGCGTCACTAACCTCGTTGTTACAGGAGAATTTGCAATTTTACGGCACCGCGTGCCCGCGGTGCTGATTCAGCGGCCCAAGCGGAAGTCGAAGGCCACGTTGAGAAAAGGCGCCGCCAGGTTGTAGCGTTTCGCCAGTGCGGCATCCGTATTGGGGGCGACCGTGACCACCAGCGATTCGCGAACGCCGAAGATGGCGTCGCTGTCGAGATAGGGATCGCCGGAGAAAAACACCTCGGTGGTCAGCGGGCGGAAACCGGGTGCGCCGACAATGAAATGAAAATGCGCCGGGCGCCAGGCGTGGCGGCCGCCGGCGCGCAGCAGGTCGCCGACAGGACCGTCATAGGGCACGCTGTACGGGGCGGGCTGCACGGTGGTGAAGGCATACACGCCGTCGTCGCCGGTGGTCATGCGGAAACGCAGGTTGTGCGGATCCTGCGCCGGGTCCTGTTGCCAATACTTGCCGTTGACGGCGGCCTGCCAGAAATCCAGCTGTGCGCCGGCAACCGGCTTACCGCCTTCATCGAGCACGCGGCCGTGTACCAGCAGCGGCGTGCCATCGTTGTCCTGCTTGAGATCACCGCCCACCGCGAGCGCCGGAGAACCCTCGGAATGAAAAGGTCCCAATGCACTGCGTTCAGTGGCGCCAGCGTCGCTTTGCAGCATGTCCACCAGCGATGACAGTCCGAGCACATCGGAGGTCAGGATGAACTCGTTGCGCTTCTCGTCCGAAATTTGTCCGGCGCGGTAAAGGAAATCGATGCCGGCCTTCCATTCCTGCGGCGTCAGATCGACCTCGCGCGCGAAGGCATGCAGATGGCGGGTCAGGCTGTCGATGATCTGGCGAAAGCGCGGATCCGCGGCGGCGTCGAAAGAAGCAACGACTGCCTGCGTGATGCGCGACTCGTTGACGTTGCGCATGACCGGTCAATCCACACGTGCGCCGGACTGCTTGACGATCTGCGCGTATTTCTCGACTTCAGCCTTCAGGCGTATCGCAAATTCGGTGGCGGTGTTCGGCGTGAATTCCAGAGACAGCGCAGCCAGGCGTTCTTTCGCCGCGGGCGATTGCAGCGCCGTGGTGAAGTCGCGGTTGACCTGATTGACAACAGCCGCGGGAATACCGATTGGCGCGAATACCGAGAACCAAGTGCCGTCATCGAAACCCGGGAACCCTGATTCAGCGACGGTCGGCACGTCGGGTAATACGCCGGAGCGTTTGGCCGAGGTCACGGCAATCGCGCGCAGGCGGCCGCTTTTGACATGGGGGACCGCCGGCGGCATCGATGTGGAACCCACCGGCACCTGATTGGCGACCACGGCTGTGGCTGCGGCGGCAGGGTTGTACGGCACATGGGTGATGTCGACTTTCGCCAGCGACTTGAACAGCAACTCCATGTCGAGGTGCGGCGTGGTGCCGGTTCCTGACGAACCATAGGAAAGCGGCTTGGTCTTGGCGAGGGCGATCAGTTCCTGCAGCGTTTTCGCCGCCACCGACGGATGCACGGTGATCAGATTGGGCGTTGTCGGGCCCTGCAGGATGGGTGTGATGTCCTTCATCGCGTAACCCGGCTTGGCATACAGGCTGACGTTGACCGCGATCGCCGAACTGTTCATGAACAGGGTGTGGCCGTCGGGATTGGCGCGCAGCGCGACCTGAGTGCCGATGTTGCCGGAAGCGCCCGGTCTGTTTTCGACAATGACGTTCTGGCCCCAGATTTCGGTCAGGCGTTCGCCAACCACGCGGGCGACGATGTCGGTGGAACTGCCCGGCGGGAACGCGACGATGATGCGCACCGGCTTGGTCGGAAATTTGGCGGTGGTTTGCGCGGTGGACGGCAGCGCGGCGACCATCAGCAAGGATAACGCTAATATGTTGATTTTATTAATATTTTTCATAATCCCTCCCCGTGAGCGACAGCAAATTGCCGCCGCGCCGCGCCGCGCCATCCTAGCCGAGGTGCTGCAGAAAGAGAATCGCCGCGCAGGATTGTGCCTACGCGGCGGCGCCCCCTTATTTCATTGCCGCCAGCGTCAGGGCTTCGCGCGCCGTGATGGCTTCATAACGTTTGAGCAGGCGCTCGGCACGGACGATGATCGGGATGTCGATCATCTTGCCGTCGAGCGCAAACGAGCCGCGGCCCGCGGCGGCGGCTTCCTTGTCCATCGCGATGACCTTGCGTGCGTATTCGACTTCCGCCGCGCTCGGTTTGTATTCCTCGTTGACGATGGTGACCTGTCCGGGGTGGATGCAGCCCGCGCCCATGAAACCGAAGTCGCGCGAGCGGCGTACCATCTTGCGGAAGTTTTCCCAGTCACCGAAGGTGGCCACGCTGTCAACAAAACCCAGCGGCATGATGCCGGCTGCACTGGCGGCAATGACCATGTGCTGTTTCGGATAAAACAGCGCTTCACCAGTGGGTTGCATGTTGCAGTTCAGCGCGAAGTCTTCGCCGCCGATATTGCAGGCGACCATGCGACTGCTCGCCGTGGTGATCTCGCGGATCTTGAAAAAGGCTTCCGGCGTTTCGATCATGCCGATGAATTTGGTGTGGCCGACGGTCATGCCGCGTTTCTGTTCGAGTTCGCTGATCAGTTCATCGAGCAACTGCACATGCGATACACCGGAAACCTTGGTGATGGCGATGCCGTTGACATCCGGGCAGATCGACGCTTCGATGTCGCGCACCGCCAGCGACAGCGGCTGGTTAATGCGCACCACGACGTCGGCACCGCCGCGTTTGACGCGGGCGGCATTTTTTTCGACGAGTTTTCGTGCGTTGGCTTTTTCCGCCGGCGGCACGCTGTCTTCGATGTCGAGCTGGATCACGTCGGCGCCGCGCGTGTGCGCCTTGTCGACGAATTTTTCGACGTTGACCGGGACATACATCAACGAGCGCCAGACGGGGAGTTCACGGTACATGGGGCATCCTTCGCAGTAGTTAGTGTCAGGAGCGGCGTAGCCGCGCGCTTTTATTACTTGTTTATTCTTGTTCCGGTTTGGCGGCATCACCGGCGCAGGCAATGCCTGCAGCCAGCAATTTTGCATAAGCGTCGTCATCAACGCCGGCTTCGCGCAGCAGATCGCGATTGTGTTCACCCAGTTGCGGCGCCGGTGAGCGGATCGAACCCGGTGTGCCCGACATGCGCGGCACCACGTGATGCATCGGAAACGTTTCCATGTCGGCGTCGGGATAGTCGGCGAGCAACTCGCGCGCGATGAAATGCGGGTCTTCGAAAATCTGCCGGATATCGTAGATCGGGCCGATGGTCACTTCGGCTTGTTCAAAAAACGTGACATTCTCGTCTTGCGTGCGCTGCGCGATGAAGGCGCCGATGACCGCGTCGAGTTCTTCGGCGTGTTTCACGCGCTCGGCATTGGTGGCGTAGCGCGGGTCGGTGATGAATTCGGGATGGCCGATCGAATGGAACAGACGCTCGGCCATTTTTTGCGTCGATGACGACAGGCAGACGTAGAGGCCGTCCTTGCATTTGTAGGCGTTGCGCGGGCCGGCATTGGTCGAACGGCTGCCGGTGCGCTGTTTGACCTTGCCGGTGAGGCGGAAGTTGGCCGCCTGCGGCCCGAGCACGGCGAACATCGGGTCGAGCAGCGGCAGGTCGATGATCTGGCCCTTGCCGCCGTTGACTTCGACTTCGCGCAATGCCGTCATCACCGCTGCAGCGCCGTAGAGTCCGGCCACTGTGTCGGCGAGATACATCGGCGGCAGCACCGGTTCGCGGTCGGCGAACCCGTTGAACGACGCAAAGCCCGACATGCCTTCAACCAGCGTGCCGAAGCCGGGGCGTTTGCTGTAAGGGCCTTGCTGGCCCCAGCCGGAGATGCGCACGATCACCAGTTCCGGGTTCAGTTTCAGCAGTTCGTCCGGGCCGAGCCCCATTTTTTCCAGCGTGCCGGGGCGGAAGCTCTCGATGAAAATCTGTGCCGACGGGATGAGTTTCTTTAACAGTTCCCGCGCTTCAGGCTTGCGCAGTTCGAGGCCCAGGCTTTTTTTGCTGCGCGCGTAGATTTTCCAGTTGATCTGGATGTCTTTGGTTTTCCATGCGCGCAGCGTGTCACCGGCGGGCGGTTCGACCTTGATCACTTCGGCGCCGAAGTCGGCGAGGAATTGCGTCAGCATGTTGCCGGCGACCAGGCGCGACAGGTCAAGCACGCGCAGGCTGTTCAGCGTGCCGCACGCGCCAGTGTCGTAATCCCTGCGAGGCAGCTTGGCCATCAATCAGCCTTGATGTTGGCGGACTGGATCACCTTGCGCCAGTTGGCGATCTCGGTGCGCACTTTCGCGCTGAATGCATCGGGGGTCATCGGCGCGGGTTCTGCGCCGAAATCGGCGAAATGTTTTTTCATCGCGTCGCTGCCCAGCGCCTTGTGGATTTCGGCATTCAGGCGGTCGATCACCGGCCGCGGCGTTTTGGCGGGTGCAAACACGCCCCACCACAATGACACGTCATAACCGGGCACGCCAGCTTCAGCGACCGTCGGCAGTTGCGGCATGAACGCCGTGCGTTTTGCAGTGCTCACCGCCAGTGCGCGCAGTCGTCCCGACTGCATCTGCGCAGTCACCGACGGCAGGCTGACCAGCAACACCTGCACCTGGCCGCTGATCAGATCGGTCAGCGCGGGCGCCATGCCTTTGTGCGGCACATGCACCATGTTGATTTTTGCCATCGACAGCAGCACTTCGGTGCCGAGGTGGTTGATGCCGCCGATGCCGGAAGAGGTGTAGTTGAGCTGACCTGGTCGCGCGCGGGCGATGCCGATCAGTTCTTTCATGGTTTTCGCCGGCAATGCCGGATGGATCACATAAACCAGCGGGCCCTGGCCGAGCATGGTGATGCCGGTAACGTCATTGACCGGATCAAAGGGCAGCTTGGGTTGCAGCGCGGCGCCGGTGGTGAATGAGGTCGAGGTGATGTAGATCGTGTGTCCGTCCGCCGGCGACTTGGCCATGATGTCGGCAGCGATCATCTGGTTGGCGCCGGGGCGGTTGTCGACCAGCACCTGCTGGCCCATGGCCGGTTGCAACTGCTGGCCGATGGCGCGCGCAAACAGGTCATTGCTGCCGCCGGGCGGGGCGCCGACCAGGAAACGGATCGATTTCGACGGGTAAGCCTGTTGTCCGGTTGCAGGCGCGGCACAGGCCAGCAGCGCGCCGGCAAACAGTAACGACAGCGCGGGTGAAAGAGGGCGGCAGCGGATCATCGGCTCTCCTTGGAGGAAAGGGTGCTTCTGGGATGGAGTTGCTGCAACGAAGCCCGCGCGTGCGGGCTCAGGCAAATTCGGAGATTACTCGGGTTTGATGCCGGAATCCTGCGCGACTATGCGCCAGCGCACGATTTCGTTGGCGACGAATTTGGTGAACTGCTCGCGCGACATCACGCTCGGTTCGGAGCCTTCACCGGCGAACTTCTGTTTCAGATCGGCGGACTGCAGGGCTTTGTTCAGTTCCGTGGCCAGGCGGTTGATAATGTCGTTCGGTGTTTTCGCCGGCGCGGCGAGGCCCCACCAGAATTCCGCCATGTAGCCCGGCACGCCGGATTCGGCGATGGTCGGAATCTCGGGCATGAACGCCGTGCGTTTTTCGCTGCCGACGGCCAGCGCTTTCAGGCGTCCGGCCTGCACCGAAGTCATTGCCGAGGGCAGGCTGGTCATCACCATCTGCGTGTGGCCGCCCATCAGGTCGGTCAGTGCCGGCGCGACACCTTTGTACGGCACGTGCACGATGTTGATGTTGGCCATGCGCTTGAACAGTTCTGTGGCCATGTGGTTGTGGCCGCCGGTGCCGGTCGAACCGTAGTTGATCTGGCCAGGCTTGGCCTTGGCCAGCGTGATCAGTTCGCGGATGTTTTTCACCGGCAGCGACGGATGGACGACGGCGAGCAGCGGGCCGCGCGCCATCATGCCGATGTAGGCGAAGTCGCCCATCGGGTCGTAGGACATTTTCTGGCGCAACGCGGCGTTGGCGGTGAACGAGGCCTGCACGTTGACGATGGAGTAACCATCGGGCAGCGATTTGGCGACGTTATCGGCGCCGATCATGCCGCCGGCGCCGCCGCGGTTGTCGATGACGATGGGCTGGCCGAGACCGGGGGCCATGGCTTGTGCGGTGATGCGTGTCAGCACGTCATTGCTGCCGCCCGGCGGATAGGGCACGACGAAGCGAATCGGTTTTACAGGATAAGCCTGTGCGTAAGCCCCGGCCGCGCATGCTGTGAGCAGCAGGGCGGCGAGCGTGCGGAAAATGATTTTCATTGTTTTTCCTCTTAAGTTCCGCAACGCCGGAGTATCCGAGGCTGCCGCAGGTTCAGCGGATTTCCATGCCGTTGGCAATCTGGCGCTCGATCAGACGGGATTCGTTGCGCAGCATGACTGCCAATTCCTGCACCCGGCGGTCGGCCATGCGGCTTGAAATCGCCGAAATCGACAGTGACGCGAAGGGCACACCGCTTTGGTTGCGCAAGGCCTGGCCGATAGAGCGCACCCCCGCCAGCGTCGGCGTTTCGCGCACCGCGTACCCCAGCTTCTGCGCCTTGCGCGCCTGCGACATCAGTGTCGGGCCGTTGAGGCCGTGTTCCTGCAGCCGGGGTTCGTTGCTGGAGATGATGCTGCGGAATTCCTCTTCGGGCAGTGCGGCGAGGATGGAAAGGCTACCGGTGCCGACGCCCAGCGGCCGGCGCATGCCGACTTCCAGCGTGAAGGTCTTGATCGGGAAGGTGCCTTCGTGACGGTCGATGCATACGGCGTCGAGGCCGCTGCGCTGGGTCAGGAACACCGTGTCGCCGGTGGCTTCGGCAATGCGCGTCATCGCTGGATGACAGATTTCGCGCAGATTGAAGCGCGGTGCGGCAGTCAGGCCCAGTTCGAAAGCCATCGGCCCGAGGAAATAACGATGGGTTTCGGAATCCTGCTGCACCATGCCTTCATGCGCCAGGCATTTGAGCATGCGATGCACGGTCGGACGCTGCAGATTGGTGCGTGTCGCCAGATCCAGCAGGCGTGAGCCGGCGCGGTTGTGTGCGGCGATCTCGCGCAGCAGCAGCAGCGCCCGTTCAATACTCTGGGTGCCGGTCAGACGGCCTTGCGAATCGTCAACGGAATTTTTTGCGGTGGCCATTACTTAGTCCGAATCGTGAGACTTGGGAGCCCGGATTATGCCACCGTGTCCGTCCTAGCGGAATAGCCTGCCTTATGCTATCTTTTTGAACACTAATTTTGGCGTTTAAAACCGTTTCGTCCAGATGCCGGACGGCCTTCCCAGCGCCCGGCCAGCCGGGATGGGCCACTGTAAAACCCCTGCCACCATCCCGGACTTTTAGCCGACGGTATAGCCAATTTTTTGCCGATTCCCGGCAGCGCAGGCTGCCTTGTTTCTGCCTAAATTTTATTTGCCTTATTTTCTACAGGAGCTTCACGTCATGACCGACCGTTCCAAAGCCAGCGCCCCGGCCTCCGCCGGCGCCCGTTTCCGTGCCGCCCTTGCGGCTGAAAAACCGCTGCAGATCGTCGGTGCGATCAA
This sequence comes from uncultured beta proteobacterium, assembly GCA_903933915.1. Lineage (GTDB taxonomy): Bacteria > Pseudomonadota > Gammaproteobacteria > Burkholderiales > SG8-41. Next base: position 20,667 of record CAIZLW010000083.1, read on the forward strand.
TGCCTATCACGCGCGGCTCGCTAAACGCAGCGGCTTCAAGGCCATCTACCTGTCCGGTGGCGGTGTTGCAGCCGGTTCGCTGGGCGTGCCGGATCTGGCGATCTCGACGCTGGACGACGTGCTGACCGACGTTCGCCGCATCACCGATGTCTGCGACCTGCCGCTGCTGGTCGACGTCGACACCGGTTTCGGCGGCGCTTTCAATATCGCGCGCACCGTCAAATCGCTGATCAAGTTCGGTGCCGCGGCGATGCACATCGAAGACCAGGTGATGCAGAAGCGTTGCGGTCACCGTCCGAACAAGGAAATCGTCAGCAAGGACGAAATGGTTGACCGCATCAAGGCTTCTGCCGATGCCAAGACCGATTCCAACTTTGTCATCATCGCCCGTACCGATTCGCTGGCGATCGAAGGGCTGGACGCCGCGATTGAACGCGCTGTGGCTTGCGTCGAAGCCGGCGCCGACATGATTTTCCCGGAAGCGATCACCGATCTGCCGATGTACAAAAAATTCGCCGATGCGGTGAAGGTGCCGATCCTTGCGAACATCACCGAGTTCGGCAAGACGCCGCTGTTCACCGTTGAAGAACTGGCCAGTGCAAACGTCGGCATGGCGCTTTATCCGCTGTCGGCCTGGCGCGCTGCCAATGCCGCCGCACTGAAGGTTTACCAGCACATCCGCAAGGACGGCCACCAGAAAAACGTGGTCGACCTGATGCAGTCGCGCGATGACCTGTACGACTATCTCGACTATCACGATTACGAACAAAAGCTCGATGCGCTGTTCAAGCGCGACAAGAGCTGATCAACCATCTGCAATGGGGAGGGCGTGGCGATGAAGGGCATCCTGGTATCCAAAGGGTTTGTGGCGCAGTTCGGTGCCGAGCTGCAGGCGGCGGTTAAGGCCGCTGGCGTGGCGCCGGAAATCATTCACCTGCCGGATGACCCCGCGCAGCGCCTGCCCGCGGACGTGATCGCGAAAATCGAAGTGGCATACCTGACGCGCGACATCCGGTTTTCGAATCTGTATGAAAGCTACGGCGACACCGCCAAGGATGCGACGAACCTGAGGTGGGCGAACTTCGTCAGCACCGGCATCGACCAGCACCCTTTCCTGCCTGCGCTGCACGAGCGCAAGGTGCGGCTGACGACGTCCGCCGGCTCCAACGGCGAACCCGTCGGTCATACGGCGGTGTG
>CAIZLW010000084.1 GCA_903933915.1 uncultured beta proteobacterium
GGTTTCGCGCACGAACCAGTGCTTCTGGTGCTGCGCCAGCGCCGCGTCGGCGGCAAGCACGTGTTGCGTATCGCCGCTGGTCTTCAGCACCCAGGTGCCGATTTGAAGATCGTTGGTGCGCAGCATGAGGATGGCGTCGTCGAGTTCGCGTGCCATCAGGAGCGGCCACCACGCTGCGCCGGCAGCGACGATGCCGGCGATGTCTGCGGCCGCCTTGGCGGTGGGTGCCGATACGGTAATGGTCGCGCGTCGCGCCTTGCGGTCAATCACCACATCGACGGTTTCGTAGTGGTAGCCGGCTTCATCGATGGTGCGCTTGACGGCGGGCAGGGTGACGCCTTTGGTACCGGCCGGGCGATCGCTCTGTGCGGCGAGTTCGGTGGCGCGCTGCTTCACTTTTTCGGCGAACGCCTGCGGCTTGGCGTAATCGTCGATCAGGCGCCAGTCCTTGGCGCGCTGGGCACGGATGCCTTCGGTCAGGGTGCAGAATATGTCGGCATGGTCGCGCCGCACGCGGCGCTTGTCGGTGACGCGGGTGAGGCCGCCGGTACCGGGCAGCACGCCCAGCAGCGGGACTTCGGGCAGGCTGACAGCCGAGGAGCGGTCATCGACCAGGATGATTTCGTCGCAGGCCAGCGCCAGTTCATAGCCGCCGCCGGCGGTGGTGCCGTTGCAGGCGGCGATGAACTTTAGCCCGGAATGGCGGCTCGAATCCTCGATACCGTTGCGCGTCTCGTTGGTGAATTTGCAGAAATTCACCTTCCAGGCGTGGGTGGAAAGGCCGAGCATGAAGATGTTGGCGCCGGAACAGAAGATCCGGTCCTTGCCACTGGTGACGACGACGCTGCGCACTTCGGGATGCTCGAAGCGGACGCGCTGCAGGGCGTCGTGCAGTTCGATGTCGACGCCGAGGTCGTAGGAATTCAGCTTCAGCTTGTAGCCGGGCTTGATGCCGCCGTCTTCATCGATATTCAGGTGCAGCGTGGCGACCGGTCCGTCGCAGGAAAGGCGCCAGTGCCGGTACTGGTCAGGATGGGTGTCATAGGTGATGGTCTGCGGGGGGGTATCTGGATAAGTCATTCGCTTCTCCGTTATGTGACGGTCTATTTAAAGGCTGTGACTGCTTGACGCAATTGCACGAGGCATTCTTCCGCTGTCCGGCCGGTGGTATCGAGCGTGAAGTCTGCCTTCGAATACAGCGACTCGCGGGCGACGAGGATGCGGCGCATGTCCTCCATGGCTTCGGTGTTGCCTTCCATGGGCCGGAAATCGCCTTGGGCGACGACGCGGGACATGTGTTCTTCCGGGCTTGCCTTGACCCAGACGGTAAAGCAGTTCATCAGCAGCAGATTGAAGGTTTCCGCTTCGGAAACAATGCCGCCACCGACAGTGATGACGGCGCTTTCGTGCTCGGCGATGAAGCTCTCCAGACAGCGTCGTTCCAGCCGGCGAAACCCGGGCTGACCGTAGAGCATGAATACTTCGTTGAGGCTCATGCCTGCTTCCGCTTCGATTGCGGCATTCAGTTCGACGAAGGGCAGGGCCAGTTCCCCGGCCAGTTCGCGGCCGAGGGTCGACTTGCCGGCACCGCGCAGGCCGACCAGGGCGATGCGTTTTCGGCGGGAAGCATCTTCGTTGCCAAAATCGCGCATCAGTCGCAACAGGGCTTCTTCCAGCCGGTTGGGGGAAAGCTGTTCCAGGAAGCGTGAGATCAGGCGGTACTCCGGCGAGCTGTGTTGCGGCTCGAGCAGGTCGATCAGGGGTATTCCCAGTGCATGGGCAACATGGCGCAGGACCATGATTGACGGATTGGTTTCGCCGCTTTCGACCTGCGCCAGGTAGCGCTCGGAAACATCGGAATGCATCGCCAGCGCCTTGCGCGACATGCCGCGTCGCGCACGCGACTCGCGCACGCGCAGTCCCAAGGCCTGGACAAACTCGGCATCTGCCGTCTCGTCGAGGAAACGTGGGGGTGGTGCGAGTTTTTCGGTTGATTCCATCTTGGTCTACCAATTCCAATTGACCGTGGTCTGCGGCAAGTTTCATCGAGTGGCTGAACTATAGTACATGTTACAGTGGAATGTGAAAAATATTTTTTAGACCTAATGTAATAGTGGTCACTGATTGAATCTAATATTATGAAACAAAAGAAAAGGTCTAACGTTTACAGAGCTGGAACAATATTTCATGGCGTTGTTGACGGAAGGGTTTTTTTGACTCATACTCCGTTTCAGATTGTGCAGTTTGGTTCATCGATGGAACAATAGTTCCAACTCTAATGAAAGCAGCATCCA
>CAIZLW010000085.1 GCA_903933915.1 uncultured beta proteobacterium
CGGCAGTTCCAGCATGCGGATGGCTTCGCGCGGCAGTTTGCCGAGTGTTTTCTTTGCCATGAATATCCTCCGGGTAAGCGGAAGATATTACTACGCGCCAACTTGGTGGCGCGTAGTAATCCGAGCATGTGGACTGGAGGAAAAGACTTAACCGCAGGTGCCGGTAAACCCGCAAGCCGTGCAGTAATCACAACCGTCCTTGCGGATCAGCGTTGAATTGCCGCACTCGGGGCAGCGTGAACCTTTCATGACTTTAGGTTCGGTGCTGCGTTCCGGGGCTTCAAGTATGCCCATCTGCGTCAGCGGCGCGCCGTTTGCGTCGAGGATGCCGAGCATCGCGTAGCGGTGCAGGATCAGGCTGGCGACGTAGGCTACCGTCGACGGGTAGGTCGCCTGCTTGCGTTCGCCGGGGACGAAGGCCATGAAGTCGCCCAGCGGCTCCGGGAATTCCAGTAATTTCTTTAACTTCATGCCGATCCAAGCCGGATCCATGACGCGCATGTCGAGCGAGAGGATCTTGCACAGGCCGTCGAGGGCGCGCGGGTATTCGCCGGCGAGCCACATCGAATACGGCCGGGTGACGCCGTCGGGCAGGGTGATTTCCTTGATGCCCAGAACGAAGTCATCGCCGGTGCGCGGGTTGAGCACGTCGACGGTCCAGGACATGGTGCCGTCGGTGCCGGTTTTGGGTTCTTTCGGCGCGAACATTGCGTCGAGCACCGGCGTGGCCGACTGGCCGAACAGCGCAGCACTGGGCGAGGTCAGCGCGCCGAGTTGATCGGCGCGCCAGCGCACGACCTGGGCGAAGGCGGCAACCACTGAAGGCATGCGTTTGATTTCGCCCAGCGGTGGAAAGGTCATGTCGAACGGCTCATCGCCGCCGGCGCGGGCCAGCGAGTCGAGCTTGAGCTTGAGCCAGCCCGGATCGTCCGCGCGCATGTCCATCGACAGCGTCTTGGCGACGGCGCCGAGGCCGCGCGGCTGCTCGCTGCCGTTGACCCAGACTTCGAAGGCATGGTTGTGTTCGGTTTCAACGTGACCGACAAATACCGCAAATGCACCATGCGGATGTTCGATCATGTAAGTCCACGCCGGATTGCCTGCGGTCATCGACGGACGGCCAGGCCAGCGCAGGCTGGCCAGCACTGGCGCCGGCAGCGACTGGATATGGATACGGCGGTTGACGTCGTCGGCGCGAAAATCCTGCGGCGCTTTTTTCTCCTTGCTGGTCGGTTCCACCGACAGCACTGAGCCGAGGATGCTGTTCGGCCGATAGGTCGCGAGTCCTTTCAGTCCGGATTTCCAGGCGCGGAAATAAAGATCCTGGAATTCGGCGTAGGGATAGTCCTCGGGCACGTTGACGGTTTTGGAGATGCTGGTGTCGATGAAGGGCGCAACCGCGGCGACCATTTCCTCGTGGGAGCGTGCCGAAATTTCCAGCGCGGTGACAAACCACGGCGGCAGTTTTTCGGTATTGCCGCCCTCTGCCTTGTAACGGCGCCAGGCATGGTCTTCAACGGCGAATTCGCGCATCGTGTTGTCGGGCATGCGCTTCTTGCGGGTGTAGGTCCACGAGAACGGCGGTTCGATGCCGTTGGAGGCATTGTCGGCAAAAGACAGGCTGATGGTGCCGGTGGGGGCGATCGACAACAGGTGGCTGTTACGGATGCCCTGCTTGCGGATCACCTGCTTGATCTCTTCGGGCAGGCGCGTGGCGAAGCTGCTGCCGCTCAGATACAGATCGGCGTTGAACAGCGGGAACGCACCTTTTTCGCGGGCGAGGTCAGCGGAGGCGCGGTAAGCGGTGTCGCGCATCGCTTCGGAGATCTTTGCGGCCATCTGCCGGGCTTCCGGTGTGTCGTAACGCAGGCGCAACATGATCAGCGCATCACCAAGGCCGGTGAAACCCAGGCCGACGCGGCGCTTGTTCGCGGCTTCTTCCTGCTGCTGCTTCAGCGGCCAGGCGGTGACGTCGAGCACGTTGTCGAGCATGCGCGTGGCGACGGCAACGACGCGGCCGAAATGTTCGAAATTGAATTCCGCTTTTTCGGCGAATGGCTTATTGACGAATTTGGTCAGGTCAATCGAGCCCAGGCAGCAGCAGCCGTACGGCGGCAGCGGCTGTTCGGCGCAGGGATTGGTGGCCTCGATGGTTTCGCAGTAATTGAGGTTGTTATCCTTGTTCATGCGGTCGATGAACAGGATGCCCGGTTCGGCGTGGTCATAGGTTGAACGCATGACCTGTTCCCACAGGTCGCGCGCCGGCACCTTGCGATAGACCCACAGGCCGTCTTCACGCTGGTACGAACCCTTGGCCATCTGCTTGGCATTGGGCTTGGAGCGGTGTACCAGTTCGACATCACCGTTTTTCTCCACCGCTTCCATGAAGATGTCAGTGACGCCGACGGAAATGTTGAAGTTGGTGAGGTCACCCTTGTCTTTGGAGTGAATGAATTCCTCGACGTCAGGGTGGTCGCAGCGCAGCACCGCCATCTGCGCGCCACGGCGCGAGCCGGCGGATTCCACGGTTTCGCAGGAGCGATCGAACACTCGCATGTACGACACCGGCCCGCTGGCGTTGGATTGGGTGCCTTTGACTTCGGCGCCCTTGGGGCGGATTGACGAGAAGTCGTAACCGACGCCGCCGCCGCGACGCATCGTTTCCGCGGCTTCCTGCAGCGCGATGTAGATGCCGGGGCGGCCGTCGACGGTTTCGGAGATCGAATCGCCGACCGGTTGCACGAAACAGTTGATCAGTGTGGCTGCGAGCTGTACGCCGGCGGCGGAGTTGATGCGGCCGGCGGGGATGAACCCTTCTTCCTGTGCCTGCAGGAAGCGCTTTTCCCAGAGCGCACGCTGGTCTTCGGCCTCGGCTTGAGCGAGTGCGCGGGCGACCCGTCGTCGCACATCGGTGATGCTGGTTTCCTTGCCCTTGGCATATTTCTCGAGGAGAGTGTCGCGGCTGATTTCCTGCTCGGAGAGTGCGACGGCGTTGGCGGCGCCGAGGGCGGATTCATTCATGTCTTCTTGACCTTTCTGTCTGCGGCGCTGACTGGGCGCCAATGTTTTTGTGAAAGCGATTTTGCGTGCAGTATGCACCCCGTACGTACGTCTGAAAAGCCCGGTGATTTGACTTTAATCAAAGTTTGCAACATATTGTTTTTGCGTCCGTTCTGCGGGGCCTGTTGCGCCCGGCAGGGTCTTCTGTCGGCCTTGACATTTCGCTTGAGTTATTCTCGCGGGGTCGTAACGGCACGAGCTTGCACATCGTGCAACGCTGCAGCAAAAATCCAACCATCCAATTTAGCGCAGGGAAGGGCAACACCATGTATCAAGCGATTCAATGGGAAGTGCGTGAACACATCGGCATCCTGAGGCTCAACCGTCCCGAACGGCTGAATGCCATCGACAACGTGATGCGTAACGAAATGGAGCATGTGTTGCGCGCGGCTGAAGCTGACCCGGACGTGTGGACCATTATTGCCACCGGCAACGGTCGCGGTTTCTGCTCAGGCGCTGACTTGAAAGCCCGTGCCGAGGCCGAGAAGGCCGGTACCGTCGGCACTTCGCCACAGCCGCTGTTCGACATGAAGTATTACTACGCCATCGGTTTCAGCCAGATCAACAAGCCGGTGATTGCCGCGGTCAACGGCGTGACCCGCGGCGCCGGTTGCAATATGGCGTTCGCAGCGGATTTCCGCATTCTCAGCGAGCAGGCCAACTTCGGGGTCAATTTCGTCGAGCGCGGCCTGATGGGCGAAACCGCGACTTGGTATCTGCCGCGGCTGGTGGGGCATGCCAAGGCGGCGGAGCTGTGCCTGCTGGGCGAACCCTTTGACGCGGCACAGGCCAAGGCGATGGGGCTGGCCTATTCGGTGGTGCCGCATGACAAGCTGATGGATGAAGCCATGGCGCTGGCGCGCAGGCTGAATACCAAGGCGCCGATTGCCGTGCAGATGACCAAGGTCGCATTGCGTCGAGCCTGGCAACAGGATGTCGAGCAGCAGTTGGAGCTGCAGAACACCATGAACAACAAGCTGAAGGGCACCGAGGACACCAAGGAGGCGCTGCGCGCTTTTATCGAAAAACGTCCACCGCAGTTCAAGGGCGCGTAATTATCAAACGGGGCGGCAACGCCCCGGAGAGACGGACACCATGCATATTGCTTTTGTCGGGCTGGGCCAGATGGGACGGCCCATGGCCATCAACATGCTGAAAAGCGGCGCGAAGCTGACCGTGAGTTCGGCCAGCGGCAAGCGCCATGCCGAACTGGAAGCCAAGGGGGCGCAGGCAACCAGTGATCCGGCGGTGGTGGCGCGTGCGGACATCGTGTTTCTCTGCCTGCCGGGTACCGAGGCGGTTCGGGAAACACTGTTCGGCGCGAAGGGCATCGCATCGATGATGGGTGCCTCGCAGATCATCGTCGATACCAGCACCATGGATTACCTCGAAACCCGCGAGTTCGCGGATAAACTTGCCGAACGCGGCATCGGTTTTATCGATGCGCCGGTGTCCGGCATGGAGGCGCGCGCCATTGACGGCACGCTGACGGCGATGTGCGGCGGCAAGGCGGAAACGCTGGAGAAAGTCCGTCCCTTCCTGTCCTGCGTCGCCAACAACATCCTGCACATGGGTGATTCGGGCAGCGGTCAGTTGTCCAAACTGATCAATCAGCTGCTGTTCGACATCAACTGCGCAGCGATTGCGGAAGTGTTGCCGATGGCGGTCAAGCTGGGCATTGATCCGGAGAAGATCGGCAAGATCATCAACAGCGGTACCGGGCGCAGCTACGCCTCGGAGTTTTTTATTCCGCGGATTCTCAAGAACAATTTCTCCGACGGTTATCCGCTGCGGCACGCCTATAAGGATATTGATTCAGGCGCAAAAGTCAGCGCCACCCACAACATTCCGATGCCGGTTCTGGCCGCCGCGTCTGCGACCTACCAGATGGCCTTGCTTAAAGGTCACGGCGATCTCGATAAAGGCGCGATGATCCGTGTCTTCGAGGATCTGCTGGGTGTGCAGTTCCGCAGCGGAGGCGGTGATGCCGCAGACTGAGATCCGGGTTGATGCCGCAGGGCTGAACGAATTTGCCACGGCGGTTTACGCCGGGGCGGGCATGCCGGAAGCCGATGCGCGCCTGCTGGCCGACACGCTGGTGCAGTCGGATCTGTGGGGGCACCAGTCGCATGGGGTGTTGCGTCTGGGCTGGTATCTGGAGCGCCTGCGCAACAAGGTGATGAACCCGGTGACCCAACCCGAATTCGTGGTGGATGCCGGCGCCATGGCGGTGATCGACGGGCATGACGGTGTTGGCCACGTGCTGACCATGCTGGCCACCCGCGAAGCGGTGAAACGGGCGAAGCAGCACGGGATTGCTGCCGTTGGCGTGCGCATGTCCAACCATTTCGGCACCTGCATGTATTACACCCGCATCGGCGCGCTCGAGGGGTGCGTGATGCTGCTGACCACCAATGGTGGCCCGGCGATGGCGCCGTGGGGCGGTCGCAAGAAAATCATCGGCACCAATCCGTGGTCGGTGGCGACGCCGGCCGGCAAACACCCGCCGTTCCTGATGGATATGGCCAATACCGGTGTGGCGCGGGGCAAGATCTATCTGGCGCACAACAAGCGGCAGCCCATCCCCGAGGGCTGGGCCATCGACAAGGATGGTGCGCCGACCACCGATCCGCAGGCGGCGATTGAAGGCATCGTGTTGCCGATGGCCGGTCACAAGGGCTATGCGATTGCGATGATGGTCGATGTGCTGTCCGGTGTGTTGACCGGCAGCGGGTTCCTTTCGGATGTGCATAGCCCGTACAAAACCGCCGAGAAAAGCAACTGCGGACATTTCATGATTGCAGTCAATATTGAGGCGCTGCAGCCGCTGGCGCAGTTCAATGCGCGCATGGAGCAATACATCGCCGAGCTGAAGTCGGTGCCGCTGGCCAAGGGCCATGATGAAGTGTTTTATCCCGGCGAGATCGAGGCCAACAACGATATCGCCAACCGTCGCGACGGCCTGTTGCTGCCTGCGGATACGCTGGAAAATCTCGCATCCATCGCACGTGATAGCGGATTGACTGGCCTGCTGCCTTTTTGAGCTTTTGCGGGCCAGCAGCCACTTGCGCCGCGGAAGGTGCATCCGCTATCTTGTCGAACTCCCGATGCAGCTGTGTTCAGCAAGGCTGTGTCATCCCAGATGACGCAGTATCAAGGAAGGTGATTTCCATGGCAAAAAAGAGCAGCAAGGCGGTAAAAGGCGCGGCAAAAAAAGCGGTGAAAAGCGGCATGCGCAAGGGGCTGACGGCCTATGGCGACGAGGGTTTTTCGCTGTTTCTGCGCAAAGCTTTCGTCAAGGCGATGGGCTACACCGATGAGGCGCTGGACCGGCCCATCGTCGGCATCACCAATACCTTCAGCGGTTTTAACGCCTGCCACCGCAATGTTCCGGAACTGATCGAGGCGGTCAAGCGCGGTGTGATGCTCGCCGGCGGTCTGCCGGTGGAGTTTCCGGTGATCACGCTGCATGAGTCGTTTGCCTATCCGACCAGCATGTATCTGCGCAATCTGATGTCGGTTGATACCGAAGAGATGATGCTCGGCCAGCCGGTCGATTCCGTGGTGCTGATCGGCGGTTGCGATAAAACAGTGCCGGCGCTGCTGATGGGTGCTGCGAGCGCCAATGTGCCGTCGATCATGCTGGTGACCGGGCCGATGATTACCGGCGACCACAAGGGCGAGCGCCTCGGCGCCTGCACCGACTGCCGGCGGTTCTGGGGTAAGTACCGCGCGAATGAGATTTCCGAGCAGGAAATCGGCGAAATCAACAACAAGCTTGCACCTTCGGCCGGCACCTGCATGGTGATGGGCACGGCGAGCACGATGGCGCTGTGCACCGAGGCGATGGGCATGATGCTGCCCGGCGGCTCCTGCGTGCCGGCGGTGATGGCCGATCGTTTGCGTCAGGCTGAAGCCAGCGGCGCGCGCGCGGTGGCGATGGCCAAAGAGAAGCTGACGCCCGACAAGATCATGACGGTTGAAGCGTTCGAAAATGCGCTTCGTGTGTTGTTCGCCATCGGCGGCTCTACCAATGCGATTGTCCATCTGGCGGCGATGGCGGGGCGGCTGGGCATCAGGCTCGACCTCGACGCCTTTGACAAGATGGGCCGTGAAACCCCGGTGCTGGTCGATCTGAAGCCGACCGGGCAGGGTTACATGGAAGATCTGTACAAAGCTGGTGGCCTGGCAGTGATCCTGCGCGAACTCAAGCACCAGTTGAACCTGAAGGCACTCACGGTCACCGGCAAGACACTGGGCGAGGATCTTGCGGCAGCGCCGCCGGCGTGGGATCAGAAAGTGGTGCGTCGTTTCAAGGACCCGGTGTTCGCTGGCGGCAGCATTGCCGTGCTGCGCGGCAATCTGGCGCCGGGTGGCGCAATCATCAAGCAGGCGGCGATGGATCCCAGGCTGACCAAACATGAAGGCCGCGCCGTGGTGTTCGAATCGCTGTCGGATATGGCAGAACGCGTGGATGATCCCAAGCTTGACGTCAAAGCCGACGACATTCTGGTTCTGAAAAATGCCGGTCCGATCGGTGCCCCGGGCATGCCGGAAGCCGGTTATCTGCCGATTCCGAAAAAACTGGCAGCCAAGGGCGTCAAGGACATGGTGCGGATTTCCGATGCGCGTATGAGCGGCACCGCGTTCGGCGCGATCGTGCTGCACGTGACGCCGGAGTCTGCGGTTGGCGGTACACTGGCGCTGGTGCAGAACGGCGACCGCATCCGTCTCGATGTGCCGGCGCGCAAGCTCGAACTGCTGGTCAGCGACGCCGAACTGGCCGAGCGCCGAAAAAAATGGAAAGCGCCAAAGCCGCGCAAGGGTGACAGCCGCGGCTACCGTAAGTTGTTTCTGGAGCAGATTACGCAGGCCGACGAGGGCTGCGACTTTGCATTTTTGAAAACTGAAATCACCACTCAGGTCCCCCGCAAGCGATGAGCAATAACAAAACGAAGTCGAAAACCGCAAGTGCCTCCCGCAAGAAGTCAAAAAAACCTTTAAAAAACAAAGAGATAAAGAGTAAGGCTGGCGCCAAGAAAACAGCCGCCAAGAAGACGGCAAAGCCGCACGTTGCCGTGCGCAACTCGCCGATACACGGTCGCGGCGTGTTTGCGGTCAATGCGATTGCCAAGGGCGCGCGCATTATCGAATACACCGGCGAGCGCATGTCGCATGCCAAGGCGGACCGGCTGTATGGCGACCTGCACGACGGTTCGTCGCACACCATGCTGTTTGCGGCGACCGACAAGGTGGTGATCGATGCCACCAAGCGCGGCGGGCCGGCGCGCTGGATCAATCATTCCTGTGCGCCGAACTGCGAGGCCAACGAAGAAGATGGTCGCGTATTCATCGACGCCATTCGCGCGATCAGGCCGGGTCAGGAATTGTCGTATGACTACAGTCTTGTGCTGGAGGAGCGCCACACGCCCAAGCTGAAGCGCGAGCATCCCTGCCACTGCGGCGTGCGCCAATGCCGCGGCACCTTGCTCGGCAAGAAACGCTGACCGGGCGCGTTCGGGGATGTTGCGGCAGATTCCCGAACGGTTGACCGAGGATTTACGGATTGGGGCTTTGCCGTCGGAAAACCCGGCAGGGCAAGGGTGCGAAGATCAGGGCGGTGGCAGAAGGCGCTGGTGTTCCAATCGCCATCCCCGCAGCGCCGGCTAACCCCAATCCAATCCCCCGGGTCGAAGCGACTGTTGAAGTGCATTTCGTCTTGGTCATCCCGACTGATGGATCGGGGGGGGGCAACTTCAGCGATCCGAACGATCGGCGGCTGGCAACCCAAGATATCGAACCCGTTATCGTGCATCGCGGTCATCAGACCAAGCGGCCCGCGCAGGGTGGCCGGGTGCTGCGGCGCTATAGCAAGCGATTGAAGGTCGAGCGATTGCTCGCCTGGTTGCACAACGTCCTTCGGCTGGTCTGCGTTGCGAGCATCGTATCCAGAGCTTCCGCGGAATCGTGTACCGCGGGTGCACGATTATTCGTGTTGAAAGGTTATTGAAGGATTTTTGTTCTTGTAAGTGCGCAGAAAGTGCAGCAACTTAACTTCAGTTACGTTCAATTTTTCTTCTGCGACATGGTAAACCATGGTTTTTAACGGCTTCAGCTTGCCTTCCAGCTTAATAGACCTCAGATCAAACCCTTTTTTCAGCTTATCCACAATGAGTTTGGGCGCAACAGTGATACCGACGCCCGTGGACACCATATGATACGCGGCTAAGTTGCTACTGACCTCTATCGGCATCCGCAATACTTTTCCCAGCAGCCGTGCTTCATCCTGCACGCAGCTGAGAATGACGCTGGCAGGGGGAAGTCCTATAAAGTCATAGTCCAGGATGTCTGCGATTTTTACGCTCTTCTTTTTCGCCAGGGGATGAGTGGCGTGCGTGACCAGAACGAACGGTTGGCGCAGGAATTCAAAATGATGAAATCCATCGACAGGTTCCGGATTTTCGATTCTTGAGATAAACGCGATCCGTGCGCAATCCTGCCGCAAGGCATGCTCGGTTTCCCAGGAACGTGACTCCTGCACTTCAATCTTGACGTCAGGGCTCGTCTCTTTGAATTGACGGATGATGTCGGGCAAGTGTTCTAGGATGGTGATGCTGTTGGCCAGCAGTCGCACCGATTTGCTGTCAAGGGGATTGGAGTTGTAAGAGAGATTGCCGAGGGCGTTCAGTTCCTCGAGAATCCTGCCCACCGAATCCGCAACCACTTGACCTGTTTGTGTCAATGTTACGCTGCGCGCATGACGCTTCAGCAGTGGTTTCCCCATCAGTAATTCAAAATTACTGATACGGCGACTCGCAGCCCCCAGTGCAACATGGTTGACGCGGGCGGCATAAGTAAGATTACCCCCTTCGACCGCCGCCATAAAAAGACGCAGGGTTCTTACATCGAGGCCGTTGAAGGCTTGAAGCCTTTGAAATCTCATTTTTTATAGCAAAGCTGTTGCAAGAAACGGGTTTCTGAATGCTTCAATTATTAAAAAAATAATGAAAACTAATGTAGCGCAATTCCGGGTTGGAAGGGTTACTTTTTGGTGAATCCTACCTTCTATAAATAAATAGTAGCCGGTTGGTTTTTTGTTTCGAGGGTTGCTGTTTATCGAAGGCAGCACTAGCAGTAAATGTAATTGTCACTTTTACGCTCCAACGATAATCTCAAGGTAGTGGCATGTAAATGCTAACGATAACAGTGCCGGGGAGGGGTGTTCCATGAGTATGGATGAGCCGCAGTCGATAGGGAGTCTCACTGAACCTCTCAGTGCTGCATACCCGGCAACATCAAATTGGATTTATCTTGATTCAGCGACCCGTGGACTGCTTCCAGCGTCAGCCCGAAAAAACGTCCTCGATTACTTGGATGCCCATTATTTCGCCCGGACGGAAGCGTCTGAAACGCCCTGGGCGAATGTTGTTCGGGATTGTGTTGAAAATTTTGCGCGAATGATCGGCGCGCAAGCCCGGGAGGTCGGTCTGTTTTCGACGTTGTCCGGTCCGGTAGAATTGCTGTCAAAGGTCGTCAAGAAGCTGCGCGGCGGAAACATCATCATCTGCCCTGAACTTACCCGGCTGGATACTATTGTGTTTGCGCGACATTTTGCGTTCCTTTATGGCTTCAAGCTGGTCGAACTGCGTCTCGA
>CAIZLW010000086.1 GCA_903933915.1 uncultured beta proteobacterium
CAAGCCATGCCACGGTATTTCAATGCCGCAACCTTACATGAGAACTGGCAAGCACCACTTGTCACACAGCGCTCTTCAACTTGACTGTCCGTGCGGGAGAAATTCAGTCGGCACCGGCGACTTGCCTGGTCATCCCGCGTAGCTGAAGTTTGTCGATTTTGCCGACTCGGGTTTTTGGCAGTTGCTCGACTATTTCAATGCGGCTTGGCACCTGGTAGCCGGCAAGGCGTTTGCGGCAAAAGTCGTTCAGGTTTTCGGCATCCAGCAAGGTGTCGCGCCGGGGAACCACGTAAGCGCAGACAGTTTCTCCACGATAAGCGTCCGGCATACCAACGACCGCCGCTTCCAGAACGTCAGGATGGGCAAACAGAACTTCCTCGACCTCCCGCGGAAAAACGTTGAAGCCGGAAACCTTCAGCATTTCCTTTTTGCGGTCGCGAATGAATAGATAGCCATCCGTGTCGAATTCGCCGATATCCCCGGTATACAGCCATCCGTCACGCAGCGTGGCAGCGGTTTCTTCAGGCAGATTGTGGTAGCCATCCATCAGTTGCGGACCGCGCAGCCGGATTTCTCCCCGCTCGCCACAGGGAAGAACCACTTCGCCTGTCTCGAGATCCACGATCTCTACCTCTGTGTCAGGCAGCACCCGTCCTACCGAGCCTGGTTTGCGCACACCATCCAGCGGATTGAACGAGATTACCGGACCGGATTCGGTCTGGCCGTAGCCCTCGACAACGGGGGCACCGCTTGCGCGTTCCCAGCGCCGGAACAGTTCTTCCGGCAAAGCCGCCGATCCCGAATAGGACAGGTGCAGGTTTGAAAAGTCGGTGCTGGCGAAACGGGGGTGATTCATCAAACCGGTAAACAGCGTCGGGCTGCCGGCGAAAATAGTGATGCGCGCGTCGGCCAGCAGGTCGAATACCTTGTCCGCATCAAAGCGCGGCAATATAACCATTGTGCCGCGACACCCCACCATGTTGTGCAGGCACATGGCCATCGCATAGATATGGAACAAGGGCATCACGCACAACAGTATTTCGGTATCTTTTCGGGTCGGCAGGAGAACCTCGCGCTGGGCAATATTGGTGCAGATTGCCCGATGTGAAAGGCGGACACCTTTCGAATGGCCGGTGGTGCCGCCGGTGTATTGCAGGCTGGCAAGATCACTCGGCGACGGCAGCGGCTGCGGGAGTTTCAGATCGCGTCCCTGCCATTGCGTCAGGCGTTTTGCCGCGCCGATGCGAATGAGATTTGGAATCCCGAGCGACTGCGCAAGCGGCTCGATGCTGGCGGCAAACTTCTCTGCGTAAACCAGTACCAGCGGCTTCGCGTCGGCCAGAATCGGTCGCAGCTCGTGTTCGGTGTAGAGCGGATTGAGCGTGACTGCCGCCGCACGCGCCGCATGCGTGGCAAATATGGCGACACACTGGTCGATTGAATTCTCCATCAATATCGCGACGTGCCGACCGGTCGCCCCCAGATCGATCAACTCCGCAGCAAAGCCGGCGACGCAGGATTGATAGTCCGAATAGCTCAGACGTTCGTCTCCGCAGACCAACGCCTCGCGGGCGCCGGAATGCCGAGCCGCATCGGCCAGCAGATGAACCACGGTATCCGCGGCTGGAGTTACTGAGTTCATGTCATCTCCTGGATAAAGAGAAAGACGCCGGCCTAAATCCGGATTCCGAGTTTGTAGGCCGCATGTACTGCGTCAAAAATCCGCGCGGCACGCACGCAATCACCAATCTCGTACACCTCGGGAATCTTGCGCTCGCGCAGCGATTGCGCAAGATTGTTGGTCCGCGGACGATATCCCAGTGCCGTGACCACCGTATCGGCCGGAATCCGCTTTTCCTCGCCGGTGGTGGTGCTGCTGGCCGTGACGCCATCGGCATTGACGGCCTTTACCTGCAAATTGGTGATTACCGGAATCCCGTCCTTAACCAGCATTTCGCTGTAGGCGATGCGATCGGTGATGGCCACATCG
The DNA here is from genome assembly GCA_903933915.1 of uncultured beta proteobacterium. Taxonomy (GTDB): domain Bacteria; phylum Pseudomonadota; class Gammaproteobacteria; order Burkholderiales; family SG8-41. The sequence goes on from CAIZLW010000086.1 coordinate 1,991, forward strand.
TGGGCCATCAATGTATCGCGGCGAACGAGCATGCTGACAGGTACGCCTTGATCATGCAGATACAGGGCGGTCTCGACCGCCGTCTCGCCACCGCCGAGTACCAATACCTGCTTGCCGACCTCGGCGCCATTGAATACGTCCAGCGCATCGACCACATTGGCGTGGTCGATTCCCGGCAGCTTGGGGACCGCCGGCTCGCCGCCCACGGCGACAATCGCCACGTCAAATCCCGCTGCCGACTCCGCCGTAGCTTCCTCGCGCCGTATCTCGATGCCGAGCTTGCTCATCTGTGTTTTCCAGTAGTCGATCATGGGACGCAGATCCGCCTTGAATTCGGCGACCGAGCCTTCGATCAGAGCACCACCCAAATCACGTTTTTCAAACAGCGTTACGGAATGCCCACGCAGGGCACATACACGCGCCGCTTCCATCCCGGCTACGCCGCCGCCGATGACGCAGATTTTCTTGCGGCGAACGGCCGGGGTGATTTTGAATGTGCCTTCGCGCCCGATTTCCGGGTTGACGCTGCAGCTGACGGCTTGATAGTTGAAGAAGGTTCGATCCAGGCAGCCATCGTTGCAGCGTATGCATGGCCGGATGTCTTCGGGGCGGCCCTCCTGGGCCTTGATCGGCCATTCGGGATCGGCCCAGAGGGGGCGCGCCAGGCCAATGAAGTCGCCCTTGCCTTCGGCCAGAACGGCTTCGGCCAGTTCGGGGAGCGTGATCGACCCGGACGCGATGATCGGAATCGACACATGCTTTTTCAATTCAGCCGCCGCCCAGACGTTATGACAACGTTCAATGGCCATCGGGCTGACCTGGTGGATCATCTGGTGGTGATCGCCGCCAGACACATGAATGGCATCAATACCCAGCGCCTCCAGCCGTTTCGCCAGTACCGCAGTTTCCTCGATGGGAAATCCGTCCGGCTCATAGTCCGTGCCCGACAGGCGAATCGTCAGCGGAAAATCCGGGCCGACTTTTGCCCGGCAGTTTTCGGCGACGCGCAGTGCGAAACGCATGCGGTTCTCATGAGAACCGCCCCAGTCGTCGGTACGCTTGTTGGTATGCGGCGACAGGAAGTTGGTGATCAGATAGCCGTGCGCGCCGTGGATTTCGACCAGATCGAAGCCAGCCAGCTTCGCGCGCAACGCCGAGCTGCCAAAATCCTCGATGATCTGCAAAATTTCCGGTTCCGTCAGTTCGCGCGGAACAGCGGCCTGCCCTTTCTTGGCCTTGAGCGCCGGCCAGGGAACCACCGAAGGCGCCACGATGGGCTGGATGCCGAGAAATTTCTGGCGACCCGCGTGCTCGATCTGGATGCCGGCGCACGAGCCCTCTTCCTTGATCGACTGGGCAAGCCAGGCCAGGCCGGGGATATGATCATCGGTCGAGATCCCCAGTTGGCAGTGTGCCGACTTGGCGCCATGATTATCGACGTAGGCATACTCGACGATAATCAGTCCGGCGCCGCCGCGCGCCACGTCGCGGTAGTGGCGAATCAGGCGCTCCGAAACGCTGCCATCGATATTGCTCATTCCGGTCGACGTGGGCGCCTTGAGTATCCGGTTTTTCAGGGCCAGGCTGCCGATACGACCAGGTGTGAACAGGTTTGGAAATTTGCTCATTTGATTCGTATCCTCATGTACATTTTTGAAATGGTTTTCAAGCGGGGTAGCGGCACAGCTCGTCAGGGGGAATGCTGTCGATCACGGTGGATCCGGCATGAATGCGACGCAGCAACAGATCCGTCCCGCAAAGCAGCTGCTCGCTGAAAAATCGGGCTGTCGCATTCTTCACATGTTCCAGGGGCGTGCCGCCGGCCGCGGCTGCCATGCGCAGCCACATCCAGCCCAACGC
>CAIZLW010000087.1 GCA_903933915.1 uncultured beta proteobacterium
ACTTACACATTCAATCATGACAATCAATCATTAAACAACACCATAAACGGAGAAAATTAGTGAACAGGCTATCTGCAATTCCACGTGAGTCACTGCCTGTAGACCAGCGCCGCTTTTACGATGCCGTTCAAGCAATCAGACGACGCCCCGTTAGCGGACCATTCATCGTACTGATGAACAGCTCCCCCGACCTTGCTGCGCGCTTTGCCCACCTAGGCCATTACTTTCACTCTCGCGGACAGGCAGACGAATCGGTGCTCTCCATGCGAGTGCGGGGATTTGCATCACTGATCGGATCCCGCGCATTGGATGCCCCATATGAATGGGCCGCATGGGTTAACTGGGCAATTGAAGCCGGAGTACCTATAGATACAGTGGACGCGATACGCGAAGGCCGGAAACCGGAAAACCTGACTGCTGAAGAAGCGCTAATTACCGACTTCTGCAGTCAAATGATTTCAGGCAATCATCGAGTCAGCATCCAAACCTACAAATCCGCGCTGGAACACTTTGGCTCGCAAGGACTCGTTGAACTCGTAGTCACCCTAGGCTACTTCACGATGATTGCGTTACCGCTGAACGCATTCGAAATTGGCATGACTGACGCACAGAAAGGCTTACGAAAGCCTTTTACTCCACTCGAAATCTCTGGCGAACCATGGATAAAATCTGGAACAACACATACGAATCTGCCTCCGATTGCAGATAACCTGTCAACGCCTTCACGCATTCCACCGCTCAATGCGCATGCCGATGTGGCTCCTGAACACCAACACTTTCTCGACCGCATTGTCCGTACACGAGGATGGATTTCTAGTCTGTATCAGACCCTGCTGCACTCACCTGATGTTGCTGCTCGCATGGCCACTATCGGCTCGTTTTTTCTGTACGAAACGTCACTGTCTCCAGCACTTCGTACGCTGACCTGGCTCATTGCCGCACGCGACTTGGACTGCCATTACACTTGGGATGCCGGTGTGCATGCAGCACGTGTAGCCGGACTGGGAGACGCTTTGATTGCTGAACTAGAATACGGACGAATTGATGTTGGGATAACTGATGATCAGAAAACCGTCTTCGATTTCTGCCACCAACTGCTGCGCGGCAACCACCACGTCAGCGAAACGGTCTACCACACCACCGTCGAACGATTCGGAATCCCTGCGACGGTGCAGATTGCAGCCACTTTAGGTTACATCGCGATGATGAGCATGGTGGCTAATGCATTCGAAGTAGGCTCAGCAGGCGACCACTCCAAACCAGCTCTATGACCATTCTGGCCGACTGACAGTGAACGACGATATTACAAATATTGATCTGCGCTTATTGCGGTGCTTCGACGCACTAATGACTGAACGAAATGTTTCCCGAGCAGCACAACTGGTCAACACGAGCCAACCGGCAATGAGTGTGGCACTTGGCAAACTACGGACCTTGTTCAGTGACCCCCTGTTCATTCGCGGCCGAGGGGAAATGGTGCCGACTTCACGTGCATTGATATTGAACGACTTGGTACGCAGTGTTCTTGATGGACTGGGCAGCCTTTCCTCAGTTGCGGCGCCATTTGACCCGCGAACCTCGCGCGCGAAATTCACAATGACCGCCCCTGGATACATTGGCTATGTGCTACTCCCCCGACTAACGAAGTATCTGGAAAAAAATGCTCCCGGCATCTACGTCGAAGCTAGAGCGGCCAATCGTGAACGTGCGACGGAGTGGCTTGAAAACGGCGAAGTTGATTTCCGGCTCGGATGGATACGAGTCCCGCCTACAGAACTACGGTTCAAGACACTTTATAAAGACCGACTCGTATGCCTGGCGCGAAAAGATCATCCGGATATCTCTAAAAAACTGACCCTTGATCTTTTTTGCTCCCTGCAACACGTACGGACCATGGTTCATCCACGCAGTGACTCCGGTGGCGTTATCGACCGCGCCTTGGGAGCACTTGGAAAACATCTGCAAATTGCATTGCTTGTACAAGAGGGGCTAACTGTTCCGCATATTGTTGCAAATTCAAACCTTATTGCTGCAGTCCCTGCCCGTCTTGCACGAGGATTCATCGGGCAATTACCGATTCGTGCATATCCATTGCCCTTTCGCCTACCAGATCAGAGTATTGCCCTGTATTGGCACGAACGCACCCATAGGAATCCTGCACACGATTGGTTTCGGAATCTTATTGGGAAAATCGCAAAGACACTCTAATGCCCCTCCATCGCAATATACAAATCTCGATCTCTGCGCCTTTTTTTAAAGTAGGTATTCCTAATCACAATGCGTTATCTATGATTCGCACAAAATTCGCACAAGAGCCCTAGCGATCGCAAAGCCTATGATTTAATTAATTATTTCGTTAAAAAAATGCGGGTTCAATTCCCGCCGCCTCCACCATTTCTTTGTCATGGGAGACAACCCAAGCCATTGATTTTAATAAATAAGTGAAATCTGCATTCCCAACAGGGATTGTCGGTTATTGGCTGGGATTGCCCCAAAATTCGCACAAATCAACTTGTGCGAATTTCATTATTTCTGAAATTTGGTATCCCCAACCACATTAATCTGGAGGCGGACTGTTAATCCGCAGGACCCTGGTTCGAGCCCAGGTCGGGGAGCCACCGAATTTGTTACAGATCTTGGACTTAGCCCTGCCACCCCCGGCGGGGCTTTTTGTCTTTCCGGGTCGCTATACCGAAAGTCTACGGATAGGTAGCAGGGATAGCTCATTATCCCTGCCCCTTCTACATCAACCCGTCGCTAATTCTTTGGCGCAGGTCTAGTGCCCCCTGCAGCAACCCGCGCGCTCGGCGCTGGATCTTTGCCGGTATTGTCATCGACACTTGCCAGCGGCCTGCGGCACATCTTCTGCCCGTCCCATTGCTGGCCGCACCAACAGCGGCCTGCGGCGTCGATAATGCAGGTGCCGCTGCCGCAGCAGCGTAAGTCTTCAGTCATGCTGAACTCCTCGTCTCATTTCACCAATGGCCGCACAGTGGTGAAGCCACCGTCGACCGCGATCACCTGGCCGGTCAGGCGCGCGGCGCCATCGCCGAGCAGCCAGGCCATCACGTCGGCCACCTGATCCGCCGTCTGCACCCCGCCGAGCGGATACTGCCGGGCAGCGCCCTCGCGCATTGCGGGCATCTTCAGCATGCCAGCCGTCATGGGCGTTTCGGTCATCCCCGGCGCGACAGCGTTCACGCGCACGCCTTGTGCCGCGTAGGTGGCCGCCGCGCTGCGTACCAAGGCCTCGACGCCGCCCTTGGCCGCGGCAATGGCTTCGTGGTTAGCCACGCCGATGCGCGCCACCACGGAACTGGCTAACACCGCGGCGCCGGACCCGCCCTGCAACGCGGTAATCCAAGCCTGCAACATGAACACTGCGCTGTCGAGATTGACGCGCATCACTTCTCGGTAGGCTTCGACGCGGGTGCGGTGCAAGGGCGCGAGCAGCGTGCTGCCAACGCAGTGGGCCAGCAGCGACGGCGGCGCACCGAGCGCTTCCTGGCAGGCCGCCACGGCCAGGGCGGCGCCCTCGGGTGTAGTGGTATCGGCGGAGATGCGCACCGTGGCTTCGACGTCGGCCAGGCGGCTTACATCGCGCGCTACCACCGCGACGCGGCAGCCTTGGGCGTGCAACTGTCGGGCCAGGGCGCGGCCGATGCCGCCGCTGGCGCCGGTGATGAGGACGATTGGGGTCATCAAGTGCTTTCGGAGTTTGTGAAGTGAGGGATTGCGGCTCAGGCCGGTCGATCCAGTTTGCAAGCCCAGCGCTGCAGCGTCGGCCGCAAGCGCAGGAACAGCCGATAGCTGCGCTCCATAGCCCACGCCATACCTGGTATGCGGCCGATACGGGCCAGCCAGCGCCAACCAGGCAGTGCCGCCCATAGCGCTAAAAAGGCCTCTGCACCGCTGAGTAACCGGCCATCGCTGTCGCGTACGTGAAAGCGCGCCAGCAGTTGTTCTCGCGTGGTGCCGCTGGGCAGCGTCGCCGCGGGGTCGCTGACATCGGCAAAGCACACCGGTGCGCTGGATTTCAGGCCGCGATAGACACCGATCTCGCGCCGGCACAGGGGACAGGCGCCGTCATACAGCACGGTGAGCGGACGCGCCGAGGTTTCAGAGTCAGGAACGGTCACCATGAAGGCGCCTTGTTGACGGCCAGCAGGTCGGCCGCGGATTGCAGACCGCGCGAGGCGCGGGACCACCATTGGGAGAACGAGTCGCAGCGCCTGGCCACCTGCGGAAACAACGCCGGTGCCGCGATGCACTCGGCCCAGCGCGCCAACCACGGCGCAAGGTGCGGCTCGTCGACGCTGCGCGCGCGCCGCACGCCGGCCAGTGCAGCGCCGATGGCGGCGGCGTTGTCGTGCCAGCGGTGCGACGTCAGCTCGGCCATGCGCGCGTCCACGAAGCGCCAGCGCCTGTCGCTCCACGGCCACGCGCGATGAAAGTCGCCGACAAACAGGCCGAGCACCAGCGTGCCTTGCGGCAGTGCGGGCAGCGAGCCCAGATTCCACGGATGCACGAGCCAGACCTCCCTGCCCTTCACCAGCGCGGGGTCGGCAGCAGTGGTGCCCAGATCAGACGGCGGCTCGCCAAGCAGCGGCGGCTCTATCGCCGATGGCTGATGCGTCGTGGCGGGTGGATCCTGCTTCGATTGCCGCGCCAGGCGATCCAGTGACTCGTAAGACGCATCGATCACGCTGCCGGCGCTGTGCCATGACGCAGGCGCATAGCGGGCCACATTCTCGGCGTTGAAAAGATACGGTTTGTGACTGCCGGTGCCGGCCACCCATTGCCAAGAAAGGTGGTTGCTCGCCAGATCCCCGTCGAGCAGATGGCCGTAAAGCCAGTCCGCGCCGCAGCGCCAGTGCACTTTGCGCAAGTGCACTACGTAGCTCGCCAGCCACATGCGGGCATGGTTGTGCAGCATGCCGGTAGCGTAGAGTGTTTGAACCGCCTCGTTGATGGCCGGCACGTCGGTGCAGCCCTGGCGGATGTCTGCGGGCAGCGCGGCGGCGTAGGCGGCATCGGGCAAAGGGCCATCGTGCAAGGACCGCAGGATGTCCTCGCCACGGTGCTGCCAGACATGGCGGAAATAAGCACGCCAGCCCAGCTCGTAGACAAACTTGTGTTGCACGGCCAATTCATGCCGTGCGGCTACGCCGGCCAGCACTTCGCCCGGCGAGACCAGGCCGTACGTGATGTACGGTGACAGGCCGCTGACGGCGCCGTCGATCGCGTTGCGCGTACGCGCATAGGCGGATGGCCGAACCGCAGCGATGCGGGCCTGCGCCGCAGCCAGCGTTGGCGGATAAGGCTCAGCCATGAACTGCGCCCCCGACCTCGCCGCGGCGAATCGCCGCCGCACGCAACGCTACCTCCTGCCGTTGCGCAGCATTCATTCGCGCGAGGTTTTTCACCTGCAACGCCATGCGCGGGTTCTTCGCCAGCGTCGCCTCGTGGCGCATCAGGAAGTTCCAGTACAGTGTGGTGAACGGGCAGGCGCGCTCGCCGGTGCGCTGCGCCGGGTCGTAGCGGCAGTCCTTGCAATGCGGGCTCATGCGCTCGATGTACTTGCCGGTGGCGACGTAGGGCTTGCTGCCCATCAGGCCGCCATCGGCGTATTGGCTCATGCCCAGCGTGTTCGGCAGCTCGACCCACTCCACCGCATCGACATACACCGCCAGATACCAGGCGTGCACCTGCTTGGGCTGTACGCCGAGCATAAGCGCGTAGAGGCCGGTGACCATCAGGCGCTGGATGTGGTTGGCGTAACCGTGTGTCAAGGTCTGCCCGATCGCATCGCGCAGGCAGGCCATGTCGGTATCGCCGGTCCAATACCATTCAGGCAGGTCAGCGTCAGCGCCGAGCGTGTTGAGCTCCAGGTAGCCGGGCATCTGCGTCCAGTAGATGCCGCGCACGTATTCACGCCAGCCGAGGATCTGGCGTACGAAGCCCTCGACGCTGGCCAAGGGTGCATGGCCCGACTCGTAGGCTGCCACTGCCGCCGCCAGTACCTCGCGTGGATTGAGCAGTTTCAGGTTGAGCGCGGCCGACAGGTGCGAGTGATACAGCCACGGGTCGCCCGGCCACATCGCATCCTGGTAGCGGCCAAACTGCGGCAGGCGTTCTTTGACAAAGGCGCTTAGCGATTGCAAGGCTTGCGCGCGCGTCACCGGCCAGGCGAAGCTCTCGAGGCGACCCGGATGTTGCGGGAAACGCCCCTCGACCAGTGCGATCACCTTGCGCGTCACTGCATCGGGCTTGAAGGCGCAGCGCGGCGGCACCTCGCCGGGACCGGCGGCGCCAAAGGCCTCGCGATTCTCAGCATCGAAATTCCATTTTCCACCGAGCGGCGCACTCTCATTTTGCGGGTCCATCAGCACGCTGTGCCGCCTGCGTTGCTCGCGATAAAAATACTCCATGCGCAGTGACTTACGGCCGCGCGCATGCGCTGCAAAATCGCTAACGCTGGACAGGAAGTGGCGGTCTTCGCAAATCTCCAGCGGAGTACTGGAGGCGTCGGCCACCGCCTTGATAGCTTGCAAAACGCGCCAGTCGCCTGGCTCCGTCATAACCAGCCGGGCCGGCCGCAGGCGCTCCATATCAGCCTTCAGTTGCGCGGCAAGGCTGCCCTGATTACCGGGCGCGTCGAGCTGCGCATAATGCAGCGGACGGTTGACTGCTTTCAGTGCCAGCGCGAAGTGCCGCATTGCCGCGAGGAACATCACAATACGCGGCCGACTCGACAACACGCGGGTCGACTCGTCGGCCACCTCGGCCATCCAAACCGCGTCGACCCGGGCGTCGAAATTATCGTAGGCGGAAGCTTCGAGATCGAGCTGGTCTCCCAGCACAACGATCAGATTGCGCAGTTTTGGCATGTTGAGCCTTGCGGTGATTCGTGGATTCGCCGCTGTTGCGACGATCTTCAATATCCCGTCCACAACCACATGCGAGATACCTGTTCTTAGCGGCAGGCTGTCATTTAATGTTTCGGAATTCCAGAACTGTAAATACCAGCCCGACCAACAACAGTGCGAACACTACTGCGCCCAGAATCAGCAGATCGAGCGACATTAGCGACCCCTCCCGATCAAAGCGGCAAGTTTGAAATAGATGCCGAAGCAGAAAATGGAGGGAATCCAGATCGCCGTAAAAATTGCCTGCTCACGGTCTTGCACCACAAACCATAAGTAGGCTGAAATGAAGAACGAAATCATCACCGCCAAAATAATAAAAAAATCCGATTTTCTAAACATATAGCCTCTCCTGAAATGTTACTTCTCAAAATATTCCACAACTCCGTAACCAATGGCACTCAACAGGCAACCCGAAATTGCCACTGATCCGATGACTCGAATTCCTGAAGAGATGCCGATCGCTAAAAATTCCGCATCGATCACACCTATCAGGACTAGCACCAATCCAATACAACCGATCGCCGTCAACGTGTTGCCGACGAGAAACAGCAGACTGCCGATCTGTTTAATTAATTTAATCATTTTGGACTGCGACTGATGCAAACCAGGGGTTTTCACTAAATCACAAACCCATCGCGTTGAATTGCCACCCAAAATTTAACTTGATTGCCAACCTTGACCGGCAAGACGCGCCAATGCATGATGAACGGAGTGCCGTTCTTTTTGTAATTAACTGCCTTGCCTTCAAACCGGCCGCCCCTCTTTAGCGAGTCCGTCAGGCGGGCAATCACTTTTCTGTCAGTGGCGGCACCCTGCAAAATTCTCGGAGATTTTCCCATGACTTCCGATGGATCGTATCCAGTGAGTTTCTTGAATGCTTTATTGGCATAGATGATCTTCGCATCCTTGGTGGCATCGGTAATCAAAATTGAGTCATAGGTGTTGGTTACAAGCACCTGAAGAACGTTCAAACTGATGCCTGTATCCTGAAAAACTTTTTTCAATAAAATGGTCACTGAAATGTTCCTTGTGAAGCCGTTATGGCTGGTAGTTTTATCTTGGAGACAATGCCCGCTGCAGCGGACGTTGTTTGGTTTCAACTGGTCGCTTTATGCGACCGATTAGTGACTGTCGGGTATTTTTTACTTGGGTAGTATTACGGTATCGATAATGTGGATAACCCCGTTGTCGGCAACGATATCGACTGCGATGACGTTTGCATTGTCGACTTTGACACCGCCCATCGTTGCTACTGTCAGTGACGAACCTTGCACAGTTTTCACCATGCCGGCCTTGACGTCTTTGGACATCACCTTGCCCGGAACGACGTGATAAGTCAGAACGGCGGTGAGTTTGGCCTTGTCGGCAAGCAGGGCGTCCAACTGGGCCTTGGGAATCTTGGCGAAGGCAGCATCAGTCGGCGCAAAAACCGTGAACGGCCCTGTGCCCTTCAGGGTTTCAACCAGGCCAGCAGCTTTCAAGGCCGTGGCGAGGGTGTTGAAATTTCCCGCGGCAATCGCGGTATCGACGATGTCCTTGGCATTTGCGGTTGACATCAGACAGAACAAAACGGCTGCGGCGGAGATTAGCTTTTTCATGACTTTTTCTTGTTAAACAGTAAGTAAAAAAACAGGGGCAACTCAGACAACAATTGTTTCCAACAAGGTCTGGGGGCTATTTGCATATGAATTGAACTGCTAATGAATTCATATTGTATATGAAATGAACATCTTTATTTTATTTTTTGTCTGATTTAACTTGAATTAACTAAATAATATGGTTATTTTGAATTGCAATGAGTTCAAATGCAGTTCATTTGTGGAAAGTCACATGCCAAACCGTCAGCAGAAAACATTAGATGAACCGGTATACCGCAGCGGGGCGGTGGCCAGACTCACCGGCATTCCAGTTCAAACATTGCGGGTCTGGGAGCGGCGCTACAAGATCGTCGGTCCCCGCCAGAGCGCGTCGGGACAGCGCCTTTATGCACCCGCCGAAGTAGCGCGCTTGGCGGTGATCAAACAGCTTGTCGACTCAGGGCACGCCATCGGCTCGATTGCCATGCTCGGCCTCGATCAGTTGCGGGCGATGTTCGAGCAGATATCGCACGCGACACCAACCCCGCCACGGCACACCGGTCTGGTCGCCATGAATGCGCTGCCCCAGGTGCGCGTGGCAATTGTCGGTGATGCGCTAAACCTGCGGGTGGCGGACCA
>CAIZLW010000088.1 GCA_903933915.1 uncultured beta proteobacterium
GCTGGAACTGGTCCATCTTGCCTGGGCCGACAGCCTGTTCGCGTTGCTGTTTGCTACCGGCTTGGGGTGGTTCGGTGCCTGGCTCTCGGTGCGGCGCCACCTCAGCGCCCACAATCCATAATAACTATTTGTTTTTAAAGTATTTTTTATAGCAGCTCCGGGGGAACTCCAGCGTGCATTGGCACTCATATGCAGTGAGTGCTAAACTTATTCGCATGAAGGAGCTGACCATGAACACCATGTCCTTGCCCGTCTTCTCGGCAACCGGCAGCCTGGAAACCTACATCCAGGCGGTGAACCGTTTCCCCCTGCTCACCCAAGAGCAGGAGACCGATTACGCGCGCCGTCTGCGTGATACCGGCGACATTGAGGCCGCGCGCCATCTGGTGCTCTCCCACCTGCGACTGGTGGTCTCGATCGCCCGCAATTACGTCGGCTACGGCCTGCCTCAAGCCGACCTGATCCAGGAAGGCAATATCGGCCTAATGAAGGCGGTAAAACGTTTCGATCCGGAGCGCGGCGTGCGGCTAGTGTCGTTCGCGATGCACTGGATCCGCGCCGAAATCCACGAATTCGTACTGCGAAACTGGCGGTTGGTGAAAATCGCCACCACCAAGGCGCAGCGCAAGCTGTTCTTCAACCTGCGCAGCATGAAACAGGATCTGGGTACGCTGGGCGCCGAAGAAGTGAAAAGAATCGCACGTGAACTGGGCGTCAAGCCGGAAGAAGTGGTTGAAATGGAAACCCGGCTCGGCGGCCAGGATCTGGCACTCGAACCCGCGGGGGATGACGAGCGCGAGCAATTCGCACCGATCTCCTATCTCGCTGCGGACCATGCCACACCCGATGTCGTGCTCGAAGTCGAACAGACCGCACGCCTGCGCAGCGAAGGTCTGGAAAAAGCGCTGACCAGCCTGGACCCGCGCAGCCGTCGCATCATTGAGGCGCGCTGGCTGACGGAAAATGCCGCTGCTACGCTACATGATCTGGCCACTGAGTTCGGCGTCTCGGCTGAGCGTATCCGGCAGATCGAAGCCAAGGCGCTGGAAAAAATGAAAACGCTGATTGCCATCTGAACACGGCTGAGGCCGAAGCAAAAAGCCCCGGAGAACCGGGGCTTTTTTTATGGTTTCAGCAACTGGCGGATGTCATGCAGCAGCGTTGGGGCGCCGACGCCGTACTGGGCAAACAGTCGCAGCCGGCCTTCGCTATCGAGAATATACATGCCCGCGGAATGATCCATGGTGTAGCCACCGCTTGCCAATTTCTGCTTCTGGTAAAAAATCTTGAATTCCTTGGCCGCACGGGCGATTTCGTCGGCATTGCCCGTCAGCCCCAGGAACGAAGGATGAAAAGCCGGCACATAATGCTTGAGTACTTCCGCGGTATCGCGCTCCGGATCAACCGACACGAACAACACCTGCACGCGCCCGGCATCACCGCCCAACTCCTTCATCACGTTGGCCATTTCCACCAGCGTCGTCGGACAAACGTCAGGACAATGGGTAAATCCGAAAAAAATCGTGACGACCTTGCCTTTGAAATCAGCCAGCGTACGCCGCTGGCCATTGTGGTCGGTCAGTTCGAGGGTTTTACCAAACGATGCGCCGGTGACATCGGTCAGCTTGAACACCGGCTTGTCACCCTGGCCGCCGCATCCGGCCAGCGTGATGACCAGCCCGGTGAGCAGTGCTGCAATAAAGTGTTTCATTGCAATCAGAAAAACAACTGCAGGTAGTGATCGACCAGCAGCGCGGCAAAAATAAGCGTCAGGTAAAGAATCGAATAGCGAAAGGTGCGTCGTGCCAGCTCATCGCTGTATTCGGTGTAGATCTTCACCGCATAGAACATGAACACGGCGCCGAGGGCCATCGCCGCGACCAGATACGTCATTCCGCTCAGCCGGGTCACGAACGGCAATGCTGAGCAGGCCAGCAGAATGATGGTGTAGAGCAGCACATGCAGCCGCGTGAACTTGTCGCCATGCGTCACCGGCAGCATCGGCACACCGGCCTTGGCGTATTCATGCTTGCGGTACAGCGCCAGCGCCCAGAAGTGCGGCGGCGTCCACGCAAAAATGATCAGGAACAGCGTCAGTGCCTGCGGCGTGACGTCGCCGGTCACGGCGGCCCAGCCCAGTACCGGCGGCATTGCGCCGGAAGCCCCGCCGATAACGATGTTCTGCGGCGTCATCGGCTTGAGAATCACGGTGTAAACGACCGCATAACCGACAAATGTCGCCAGCGTCAGCCACATTGTCAGCGCATTGACCCAGTGAAACAGCAGCGCCAGGCCGATGCCGCCGACGATGCCGGAAAAAATCAAGGTCTCCAGCGGCGTGATCTGACCGCGCGGCAGCGGCCGGAATTTGGTGCGCGTCATCAGCGCGTCGATTTTCTGCTCGACCAGGCAGTTGAATGCAGCGGCCGCGCCGGCCACCAGTGCGATGCCGGCCGTGGCGGCGATCAGAATCAGCGGCGGCACCATGCCCGGCGTCGCCAGAAACATGCCGATCACCGCCGTAAAGACGATCAGCGACACCACGCGCGGCTTGGTCAGCGCGTAGAACTGCTGGATGCGGGACGACAGCGAGGTTTGTGCGATAGTGGAGGACATCAGGCGACAGGCTTCCGACGGAGGGCGAAGTTTATCACCACCGCGGTCACCAATAATATTGCGGCGCCGGCGTTATGCGCCGCAGCCACCGCCAGCGGCAGCCCGGCAACCACGTTGGCGATACCCAGCGCGACCTGCAGCAGCAAAACCGCCAGCAGTACCGCGCCATAACGTGCCAGCCCGGCCGTCCGCAGCAGGACCAGGGCGAATCCACCCGCACACAGGAAAGTCACCACAGCACCGACCCGATGCGTCCAATGGATCGCGGTAATCGCGTCATAGCTCAAATGGGTGCCAGCCGCGGTCATGCCCAGTTCGCGCACCAGCTGAAAACCGTGGTGGAAATCCATCTCCGGCAGCCATTGGCCATGGCAGGTCGGAAAATCGACGCAGGCCAGCGCGGCGTAATTGGTCGATACCCAGCCGCCCAGCATGATCTGCCCGATCACAATCAGCAGGGTCAGCAACGCCCACGGCCGCAGCCGCATCGCCGCAGCCGGGACTGGCTTGAACGTTTCCTGGCGCAGACCCAGCCATGCCAGCAACGCCAGCGTTGCCAGTCCGCCGAGCAAATGCAGGGTGACAATCACCGGCTTCAGCAACAGGGTCACCGTCCACATGCCCAGCGCCGCCTGAAACATCACCAGCACCAGCAAGCTGGTGGCGAGCAACGGGGACTGCCGCAGTTCGCGGCGGCGCAGCCACGCGGTAACGGCAATAGCGAGGATCACCAGACCCAGTCCGCCGGCGATATAACGATGGAACATTTCCTTCCATGCCTTACCCAGGGACACCGGCCCGTGGGTGCCGCCCTGGTCCTCGACCGCCTTGGCAATGTCATCCTGGGCGAGATGCGGCGTCAGCTCACCGTAACAGCCGGGCCAGTCGGGACAGCCCAGCCCGGCATCCGACAGCCGCACATAGGCGCCCACCACCACCACCACAAAGGTGTAAATCACTGCAAACCAGACCAGCTTCCGGAACATTTAAATACTCGGCAATGACAACGGGTTATGTTTCATCTGATGCTTTTATCCGATCCGCGATACCTTGAGCAGTCGCTCGATATCCTTGCGGATACGGCTGGGATCGGCTTCGCGCGGATAACGCAGCACCAGATTGCCCAGCGGGTCGACCAGGAAAATATGGTCGGTGACTGCGGCCTCGAACGGCAGTGCGTCAAGGACCTTGCTGCCGCCGGCCCTGACCAGCCAGGTGCCGTCGAACTCGCTGCGCAGGCGTTGCGCAGGCTCGCCCTGCCCGGTGACCAGCCACACGCGTTCGATGCGCTCGGGATATTTGCCCTGCGTCTTGCGGATCTGGCGGATCTGCCAGAGTTTTTTCTCGCAATAGGCGTCACACGCCGCATCGTCGACCATGACAAACAGCCACTTGCCTTCCAGCTGCTGCAATGAAAATGGCTTACCGTCAGTGAGGGTCATCGGCGTGCGCGGCAACTGCTTCGCGTCCATCAGCTGTCCGTAATTGACCCGCCCTTCGGGCTTATAAAAATAATAAGCGGTAAACGAGGCGATGAATGGCGCGATGCAGACCGCGGCCACCAGCCATAAAGTCTTACGGCTGCGCGGCGGGGCGTCGTTTGACATGGGTCACCAGATAATAAATGAATATGGCAAAGCTCATCGCGTACCATTGGAACGCGTAGGCGAGATGCGTGTTGCGGCCGAGATCGGGGCGCTTCCATTCACGTTTGATGCCGTCGTCGACGGCGCTGTCCTGCTGGATCACAAACGGCTGTAACTCCAGGCCGGTGGCCTGGTGATAACGCTCGGACACCAGGTTCTGCCAGACATTGCCCTCGGCGACCTTGGTCGACAGCTCCATGAACTTTTCGCTGTACCCCACCGCCGTTCCGATGACGACCTGCTCACCGGCAGGCGTTTCTATCACCGGCATGCTGCGGTCACGGCTGGCCGGCACCCAGCCGCGGTTGACCAGCACATAACGCTGTGAGCCAGCGATGCGCAGCGGCGTGGCCACGTGATAACCCGGCTGGTGCTGATACAGGCGGTTGTCGACGAATACCGTGAATTTCGGCGCAAACTCACCGCGTACTTCAACCTTGCGCAGCAGAATGTCATCTGCATTCAGCGGCGCGGCGCCGATGCGGACCGCCGGTTCACGTGCCATCGCATCCTGACGGGCCTGCAGGCCCTGCTTGTAATCGGCGCGGCCGATCTGCCATTCGCCCAGAAAAAAAGTCAGCACAATACCGGCGACCGCCACCACCGTCGTCAGCAGACGGGGCCGGAACGAAAACGCGCCCACGGTGATTACAGCCATCGATTATCCGGTTGGGTTACACTGCGGCGTACAACATCATGCGCATCATTGTCATACTGTTCATCATCATCATCCTCGCCAGCCTTGGCTCGGCGCTGTTTTACATGGTCCGCGACCATGGCACGACCGAGCGCACCGCAAAGGCCCTGACGCTGCGGGTGGCGCTGTCGGTGGTGCTGTTCCTGCTGCTGATGCTGGGCTTTCATTTCGGCCTGATCACCACTCGACTTTAGACACGGTCGATATACGATCGTTCCGGCAGCCATCCATCGGGCTGCATCAAAAAAAAAGCCGCGATTCCCGCGGCGTCCAAATCCCCGTATCGGGGATACCTCCTCCCCGTGCGAACCGTGCTTTGCCGGCCTGTATCTGCCGGACTGCGCGGCTCGCCGCCTTAAACCGTTACAGCCAGTAGACGACCACGAACAGGAACAGCCAGACCACGTCCACAAAGTGCCAGTACCAGGCCACGCCCTCGAAACCGAAATGGCTGTCGGGCTTGAAATGGCCGGCGACGCTGCGGAACAGGATCACCCACAGCATGATGGTGCCGATCGTCACATGGAAACCGTGAAAACCCGTCAGCATGAAGAAGGTCGCACCGTAGGCGCCCATCGTCAGCTTCAGATTCAGATCACTGTAGGCGTGCGCGTATTCGTAGATCTGGAAACCGAGGAAGACCATGCCGAGCGCGATGGTCAGGACCAGGCCCCAGATCAGCTGCATGCGCTTGTTCTTCAGCAGGCCCCAGTGCGCCCAGGTCAGCGTGACGCCGGAGGTCAGCAGCAACGCGGTGTTGAGCGCGGGGATGCCCCAGGCGCCCATTGGCGAAAACGTTTCCTTGATGCCGGGGCCGGTGGCCGGCCAATCCGCCTTGAAGCCGGGCCACAGGAATTCCTGGTGGGTCAGCGAACCGAGATCGGGCACCGAGATCACCCGCATGTAGAACAGCACGCCGAAGAAGGTGGCGAAGAACGTGACCTCGGAGAAAATGAACCAGCTCATGCCCCAGCGGAACGAGGTGTCGACCTGCTTGTTGTAACTCCCGGCCTCGGATTCATGCGCCACCGTGGTAAACCACCCGGCAAACATGAAAAACAGGATCAGGAAACCGATGCCGAGCAGGCCATAGCCCAGCGGCATATGGTTGACCGTAAACGATGCGCCAAAGCCGATAAAGCCGAGCGCGACCGAAGCCACGATCGGCCAGTGCGAGGGCTGCGGCAGGTAATAGTTACCAGATGCTTGATTCGACATATTCACTTCTCCCCTGAATCCTTGTGTTCAATCCCAATCGCACAGCAGGTCAGCGCATCACCAACCGCACCACAGAAACCACTGTTCCCACAAACATCGCCCCGGCAATCACGGCAACGATGATGACCTGCAACGGCGTGACCACGATTTTCTCGTGATCGGCGCGTTTGCGGATACCCAGAAACGCCGACAGCACCATGCGTACCACCTGCAGCAGCGAAGCCTTTTGCGGCACATCAGCCATGGCCTGCGTCATCCCTGACCACCAGCTTTGGGAATCGCCGCGCCCTTGACCTCGAAGAAGGTGTAGGACAACGTAATCGTATTCACGTCGGCCGGCAGCGTCGAATCGATGACGAACTGCACCGGCATGCGTTTGCTTTCGCCAGCCTGCAGCGGCTGCTGTTTGAAACAGAAGCACTCCATCTTTTTCACATACGGAGCCGCGTGTTTCGGGCCGTAGCTCGGGATGGCCTGGCCGACGACCGCCTTTTCACCGTTGTTGCGGACATCGTATTCGATCTGGATCATCTCGCCGGGATGCACACGCACGCTGCGCTGCACAGGCTTGAAGTCCCACTCCAGTCCGTGCGCATTGGAGTCAAACTCCAGCGTCACCCAGCGTGACGTGTCGATCTGCGTATTCTCGACCGCGACCGCCTGTTTGATCAGGCTGTTGACGCCGGTCACTTCACAGATTTTCTCGTAGAACGGCACCAGCAGAAAACCGAAGCCGAACATCGCTGCCGCGAATATCGACAGTCGCGTCATCATTCGGCGGTTGGCGCGTTCTTTTTTCATGCTTTTCATTTCATCGCGCCAGCAGGTAATACTTGATCATCACGCCGAAGAAAAACGCAGCCACGATCAGCCACAGCACGGTGGCCGTGCGGCGGTTGCTGCGTTTGACTTCAAGCTGCGTCATCGCGGGTTACTTGATGACCGGCGGCGTTTCGAAGCTGTGCCACGGTGCCGGCGTCGGCAGGTGCGTCCACTCCAGGCTGTCCGCGCCTTCCCACGGTCTGTCCGGCGCTTTTTCCCCGCTGGTGATGGTCTTGATCACGATGTAGAGGAACAGCAGCTGCGACAGGCCGAAACCGAAGGCGCCGATCGAGGAGATCATGTTGAATTCGGCAAACTGCAGCGAGTAATCCGGGATGCGGCGCGGCATGCCGGCCAGACCCAGGAAATGCTGCACGAAGAAGGTGACATTGAAGAAAACCAGCGACAGCCAGAAGTGCCACTTGCCCAGCGTCTCGTTGTACATCCTGCCGGTCCACTTCGGCAGCCAGAAGTAAATTCCGGCGAAGGCGGAGAACAGCGCGCCCGCGACCATCACGTAATGGAAATGCGCGACCACGTAGTAGGTGTCATGCAGTTGCACGTCCACCGGGGTGATCGACAGCACCAGGCCGGTGAAACCGCCCAACGTGAACAGGAACAGGAAGCCGAGGGAGAACAGCATCGGGGTCTCGAAGGTCAGCGAGCCCTTCCACATCGTCGCCACCCAGTTAAACACCTTGACGCCGGTGGGTACCGCAATCAGCGCCGTCGCATACATGAAGTAGAGCTGCGCCTCCACCGGCATGCCGGCGGTGTACATGTGGTGCGCCCAGACCATGAACGACAGGATGGCGATCGACGCCGTGGCGTAAACCATCGATGCGTAGCCAAACAGCGGCTTGCGGGAAAACGCCGGTATCACCTGCGACACCACACCGAACGCGGGAATCGCAATGATGTACACCTCGGGATGGCCGAAGAACCAGAAAATGTGCTGGTAGAGCACCGGATCGCCGCCGCCGGCGGCGTTGAAGAAGTGGGTGCCGAAGTGGCGGTCGGTCAGCGTCATCGTCACCGCGCCGGCCAGCACCGGCATCACCGCAACCAGCAGGTAAGCGGTGATCAGCCAGGTCCAGCAGAACAACGGCATCTTCATCAGCGCCAACCCGGGGGCGCGCATGTTGAGGATGGTGGTGATGATGTTGATCGAACCCATGATCGACGACATGCCGAGGATGTGCACCGCGAAGATCGTCAGATCCATCGCCGGACCGGCTTGGGTCGACAGCGGGGCATACATCGTCCAGCCCACGCCCGCACCGCCGCCCGGCATGAACTGCGCGGCGATCAGCAGCATCGCCGCGGGAGGCAGCAGCCAGAACGACAGGTTGTTCATCCGCGGGAACGCCATGTCGGGCGCACCGATCTGCATCGGGATCAGCCAGTTCGCGAAACCCACGAACGCCGGCATGATCGCGCCGAACACCATGATCAGGCCATGGTAAGTGGTCATCGAATTGAAAAAATCGGGGCGCACGATCTGCAGTCCCGGCTGAAACAGTTCGGCACGAATGATCATGGCCATGGCGCCACCGATCAGGAACATTGTGAAACTGAACCACAGGTACATCGTGCCGATGTCCTTGTGATTGGTCGACATGACCCAGCGCATGATGCCGCTGGGCTTGTGCGCGTGATGATCGTCGTGGCCGTGGTCGTTGGTGTGTGCGTGTGCTGCGTCCATTGTGTTCTCCTGGAGCCTGAATTAGTTCCGTGCAGCCTTGATTTCAGCCGGGGCTACCGCTTCACCGGTCTTGTTCGACCAGTTGTTGCGCGTATAGGTGATCACACCCGCCAGATCGGCATCGGACAGTTGCTTGAAGGAGGCCATTGCCGTCGCCTGCTTGCCGTTCAACAGCAGCTTGATCTGATCGGCCTTCGGGCCATTGACTACTTTCGAACCAGACAGCGCCGGGAATGCGCCGGGAACGCCCATGCCGGTTGCCTGATGACAGGCCACGCAGTTCTGGGCATAGACCTTCTCACCGTGCGCTTTCAGCTCATCCAGGGTCCAGGTCTTGTTCGGATCCACTTTCGCGGCGGCCACTTTTTTCTGCTGCGTGGCCACCCATGCGGTGTACTGCGCGGGCTCCATCACCTCGACAACGATCGGCATGAAGCCGTGATCCTTGCCGCACAGTTCCGCGCACTGGCCGCGGTAAATACCGGCTTTCTCGGCCTTGAACCAGGTGTCGCGGATGAAACCCGGGATGGCGTCCTGCTTGACCGCCAGCGCCGGCACGTACCAGGCATGGATCACGTCGGCGGCGGTAACCAGAATGCGAATTTTCTTGCCGACCGGAACCACCACATGGTTGTCGGTCTCCAGCAAGTAATGCGGATTCGCGTTGCGGCCCGCGACATCGGTGCCGTCGATCTGGGCGCGCGGCGTGGCCAGCGTGCCGTAGAAGCTGATGCCTTCGCCTTCGCCTTTCAGATAGTCGTAGCCCCACTTCCACTGATAACCCGTTGCCTTGATCGTCAGATCGGCTTCGGAAGTGTCGCGCATCGTAATCAGCGTTCCGGTCGCCGGCACCGCCATCGCGATCAGGATCACGAACGGGATCAGGGTCCAGGCCACTTCGACTGCGGTGTTCTCATGGAACTGCGCAGCCTTGTGTCCGACCGACTTGCGGTGCTTGAACACGGCATAGAACATGAATCCGAACACGCCAATGAAAATGACGAAGCAGATGGCCGTGATGACCGAATGCAGATCGTAGATTTTCTCGCCCAGCAACGTGTGCGGCGTCTGCAGATTGAGCTTGTACTCCGCCCACGCTGCGAATGACCAGAAAAACAGCGCGCCCGCTGTGGCCCAACGCTTGATCCCCTTGATGCTCATGCTTCCCCCGCTTTTGTAACCTGATTGATCCGCTAAATCCGATGACCGCCCAGGCGATTGCGCAACTTGCGCGCCAGCGCCTGCCGGCTTTGCTCGCCGCAAAATCGCCCGATGGCGACCTCACGACCATGTGAACGCAGGGCAAACATACCCGCTTTTCCCCTCACCAGCCGAACCCAGCAGCGATTGAACTCAAACTGTCTCGACTGCCCCTGCTCCCTGATTTCGACGAGAACGCGGTCGCCATCAAACGCCAGACGCTCGAAATCACCAGAACGTTTGGCCGTCCACCACGCCGCGAAGCCCAGACCGGCGATTTCGAAGCCGGCAAACGGGATGACCAGCCAGGCCCCTGCAATTGCAAACCCGACCGCCACCAGCGTCAAAAACAGGGCCAACGAACCGAAAACCAGATGCAGCAGGCGCCAGTCCAGAGAACTGCAATGGCGCCTGAAATACGTAAATTCGGCGCCGACTTCCGCCAAATCCGCATCGCAATGGGGGTCTGTCGTCACTCGCGCCGACCATCCTTTTCAAACGCGCGGACTTTAGCACACCGGAAGGGGCCGTCGCAACCGAAATGCCCTCTAAAAACAGTCGGTTTTCGCTCTCAAATGGCCGCATAAATGCAGTTGATGTCCAGAGCCTTTGCCACGCGGTTTGCCCCCGGTTTTGCCGCATGTTTCACGGCCCCCAACAACGGGGCCGGTATTCGCTCACGCAAGGCGTCCAGATTCTGTTCGCGCCGCGCCATCGCCGGATCCATGGCATTGGCAATCCAGCCGGCGAGCCGCAAGCCGCGCTGTTGCATGGCGTCCACCGTCAACAACGCATGATTGAGACAGCCGAGACGCAATCCGACCACCAGTAGCACCGGCAAATCGAGCCGTTCCGGGATCGCCACCGCGCTCAGCCGGGGGCCCAACGGCACCAGCAAGCCGCCGACGCCCTCGACCACCACCACATCGGACAGGGCGGCAATCCGCGCGTAATGACGCGCAATCACCGCCATGCTGATGGCCTTGCCGGCTTCGCTGGCGGCGATATGAGGCGCGATCGGCGGCGCAAAACAATAGGGGTTCATCACCGTCCGCGGCACATCGACATTGGCCGCCGCGCGCAACTGCTCGACATCTTCATTGAGCCAGATGCCCCGGTGCTGCCGCGCCCCCGCAGCCACCGGTTTCATGCCCGCAACCCGCAACCCGCGGGCCGCGAGGCCGTGCAGCAGCGCGCAGGCCACCAGCGTTTTACCCACGCCGGTATCGGTGCCGGCAATAAACACGCCGCGGCCCGTCATCTCAGGAACCGCCGACCGGTTTGATTTCGATCACCGCCCGCCCGCCCGGACCCAAGCGCGGCAGCGGACGCCAGGCATGGCCGTAAATGACTTCGAAGGTCGCGGGCAGCTTGCCGTCGCGGCGAAAGCCTTCGTACTTTTGCTCCACCGCGGCCAGCCACTGCTTTCCGGAAAGCGCCGAAGGCCGGTTCGCAGCGGCATTGTGCGCGCCGATCGCTTTCAGATCGCGCATCACCGCCCGCACATCGTCGTACGTCAGCGTGAAGGTTTCCATGTCAATCACCGGATCGGCAAAGCCGCAATCGACCAGCATGTCGCCAATGTCGTGCATGTCGATGAAACGGCTGACATGCGGATGATCATCGGTATCCGCCTGCGCAGCGCGCAGCTCTTTCAGCGTATCCGGGCCGAAGGTCGTAAACAGCAACAATCCCCCGGGCGCAAGAACGCGATGCATCTCGGCAAACGCCTGCGGCA
Organism: uncultured beta proteobacterium; assembly: GCA_903933915.1. Lineage (GTDB taxonomy): Bacteria > Pseudomonadota > Gammaproteobacteria > Burkholderiales > SG8-41. The sequence continues at coordinate 11,643 of CAIZLW010000088.1, forward strand.
GCGCGTTGACCCACTGCAAGGCAAGGTTGCTCCACGCCAGATCGATGCTGCCCCCGGCCAGCGGCAGCCGTTCAAGATCTCCGCACACGGTCAGCGGCGCCTTGCGCAACAATCTCTGATGCCAGGGTACCGAGGCTGCGGCCTGCAGCAACATGCCGGGCGCCAGGTCCAGCGCCACCATGCGCGCCGACGGATACTGTTTCGCCAGTCCCGGCCATGCATTGCCGGTGCCGCAGCCGGCATCAAGGATACGCGCCGGCGCATGACGGATGAAATCAAGGCGCTCCAGGCTGCGCCGGCACACCTCGTGCTGCAGCACTGCGGCCGCATCGTACGTTGTCGCCGCCCGGTCAAACGACCGTCGTACCGCGTGTTTGTCGAGCACGATGTCATCACGCATCGCAGAACTCCGCGACCCGGCGGCTGAATCCATCCGGATCTGAAACAAACGGCGCATGCGCGGCGCCCGGCATCCACTCGAGATGCGCATCGGGCAACTGCCGGGCCAGATACTCGCCCGCACCCGGCGGCGTGATGCGATCGCGGTCACCATGAACCACCAGCACCGGCTGGCTGATGGCAGACAGCGTCGTGCGCAGATCGGTGTCACGCAACCAGTCCAGGGTATGCATCAACACCGACCGGTGCGCCGCCGGTCGCGTGGCCAGTGCCGCCTCCAGTTTGCGCGTAACTGCGCGCGCCTGCGCGTCGCCCTGTGTTTCGAGCAACAGAAAACGGCGCAGGGCTTCGCCCGGATTCGCGGATACGACCCCGGCAAATCCGCTGAAAGCCGTGCCATCCATTCCGTGTGACCAGTCGGGTGCTGCGACGAATCGCGGCGTGGTGGAGACCAGTATCAATTTCGCGACTTGTTGCGGATGACGTCTCGCCCAGGCCAGCGCCAACTGTCCGCCCAGCGACCAGCCGGCAACCACGCAACGCTCGGGCATTGTTGCCGCAAGCCGGTCGATGACTTCATCCAGCGCAGGGATGGCGTCATCCTCTCCCGGAATATCAGGTGCGATCACCATGTGGCCGAGATCCATCCGCGCAATCACCTCGCCCCACACCCCGGCATGTGCACCCCAGCCATGCAGCAACACCAGCGGCCACTGACTCATGCCGGCTGCACCAGTGCAGCGACCAGCCGCGCCACATCCGCGGCTTCGTGGTCAGCCGACAGCGAGATGCGCAGCCGCGCCGTGCCCTGCGGCACCGTCGGCGGCCGGATCGCCGGCACCAGCAGACCCGTCGCCGCCAACCGCGCGGACAAGGCCAGCGCGGCGTCATTGCCACCGACCAGCAGCGGCTGGATCGGAGTCTCGGAAGGCATCAGTTGCCACGGAGATGCAGCCAGTCCGTCACTTAGTTGCGCAATCAATGCACGCAGCCGTTCGCGCCGCCATTCTTCCTGCGCGATGATCTGCAGGCTGGCCAGCAGGGCATGCGCCAGCAGCGGCGGCGTTGCCGTCGTGTAGATGTAAGTGCGGGCGTTCTGGATCAGTGTTTCGATCAGCGTTTCGTCACCGGCAACAAAAGCGCCGGCGACCCCCGCAGCCTTGCCCAGCGTCGCCATGTAGATGATGCGATCCGATGTAATGCCGAAATGCTCGAGCGTGCCACGTCCTGCTTCTCCAAGCACGCCAAAACCGTGGGCATCATCGATGAACAGATACGCATCATGGCGCTCGCACAGCTCCAGCAGCGCCGCCACCGGGGCAATGTCGCCATCCATGCTGAACACGGCGTCGGTCACAACCAATCGCCGGCGCGCGGTCGTGGTGGCAAGTAACCGCGCCAATGCATCCAGATCATTGTGCGCATAACGCTTGAACGCGGCGCGCGACACCAGTGCGGCGTCGTTCAGTGAAGCGTGATTGAGTTTGTCGGCAAACACCGCATCGTCGCGACCGGTCAGCGCGCTGACTACGCCCATGTTGGCCATGTAGCCGGTGGAAAACAGCAGCGCGCGCGGCAGGCGCACAAACTGCGCCAGCGCCTCTTCCAGTTCATGGTGCGCCGTGCCGTGGCCGAGGATCAGATGCGAGGCGCCGCCGCCGACGCCGTAACGATCAACGCCTTCGCGCGCAGCCGCGGCCAGGCGCGGATCGGCGGCGAGGCCGAGATAATCGTTGGAGCAAAACGCCACGTAATCGCGGCCGTCCACCGTCACCCGCGCGCGCTGCGGCGACGCCAGCACACGCCGCACACGGCGCAGGCCGCGCACGTCGCGATCCGCCAGTTCGGCAGCCAGCTCGGTGTGCAATGACACGGTAGGGTGTTGCCGCGCCCGACGGCGTCAGGCGAGATTCAGCGGTTTCAGGCCGAGGCGTGAAAACAGCGCGCGATCGTTTTCGACGTCGGGGTTGCCGGTGGTCAGCAGCTTTTCGCCGTAAAAAATCGAATTCGCGCCGGCGAGGAAACACAACGCCTGCACGCCGTCTCCGAGTTCCTGCCGACCCGCCGACAGCCGCACAAACGCCTTCGGCATGGTGATGCGTGCGCAGGCAATGGTGCGCACGAATTCCAGTGGATCAAGCTTGTCCGTGCCATGCAGCGGCGTGCCCGGCACCTGCACCAGATTGTTGATCGGCACCGATTCCGGGTACGGATTCATGTTCGCCAGCTGTGCGATCAGCGTCGCGCGCGCAGTTTGCGTCTCGCCCATGCCGACGATGCCGCCGCAGCAGACATGCAGACCGGCATCGCGCACCTGGGTCAGCGTATCGATACGGTCGTCGTAGTCGCGGGTGGTGATGACGTTTTTGTAATTGTCTTCGGCGGTATCGATGTTGTGGTTGTAATAGTCGAGGCCGGCGTCGCGCAGCTGATCGGCCTGGCCGGGCTTGAGCATGCCCAGCGTCGCGCAGGTTTCCATGCCCAGTCCGCGCACCGCCTTGACCATCGCCACCACCTTGTCGAGATCGCGCTGCTTGGGCCCGCGCCATGCAGCGCCCATGCAGAAACGCGTGGCGCCGTGTTCGCGCGCGGCGCGCGCCGCGGCCACCACCTCGTCCACCGACAACAGGTCCTGGTTCTCGACGCCAGTCTGATATCGCGCCGCCTGCGGACAATAACCGCAGTCTTCGGAACAGCCGCCGGTCTTGATTGACAGCAGCGTCGACAACTGGACGGCATTGGCGTCGAAATTTTCACGGTGCACCTGCTGCGCGCGGAACAGCAGATCGTTGAACGGCAGCGCGAACAGCGCTTCGATGGCCGCCACGGTCCAGGGAGATGCAGCGGCTGCAATGTCGGCGGCAAGCGCCTTGTGTTCGTTTACAGGATTATTGACGGGCAGAGTATCCATGGGGCTTCCGGTGAGCTTTGATATGGGTTTCGTGTAAATTACTTAATAAAATCATATACTTAATATAATTATCGTCGCAGATGCCCGGTCATTTGTCAAATTCAGGAAAAGGTTTACTTAACAAATGGCGGATCGCGGCCGGGGCCGTCCTCGCCGCGCACTGCCTGCTTTGCGAGGATCGCGCGCCGGCACGCGGCCTGTGCGAGCCGTGCTGGACCGAGTTGCCCTGGCTCACCGGCCCCGGATGCCTGCGCTGCGCCCACCCGCTGCCCACACCGGGCATCTGCGGCCGCTGTCTCGCCGAGCCGCCGCATTTCGATCGCGTGTTTGCCGCCACGCGTTACCGTTTCCCCGTCGACGGTCTGATCCAGTCATACAAATACGGCGGCCGGCTGTCCACCATCCGCGCGCTGTCCGAGATGCTCAGCCGGTGTAAACCGCCGCAAGCCGACCTCATTGTGCCGATGCCGCTGTCGCCACAGCGGCTGCGTGAGCGCGGGTTCAACCAGGCGCTGGAACTCGCCCGCGCCGTGGCGTCATCCATCGAAGCCCCCGTTGATGCCACGCTGTGCGTCAAAATCCGCGAGACCTCGCCGCAAACCCGTCTGCCCTGGCAGGAACGCCGCAAAAACATCCGCGGTGCATTTGTTGCTCTCGGCAACGTCACCGACCGGCACGTGATGGTGATCGATGATGTGCTGACCACCGGCGCGACACTGAATGAACTCGCACGCTGCCTCAAACGCGCCGGCGCGGCTTCCGTCACCGGATGGGTCGTCGCTCGTACGGTGGCCGCTGGAGGATCCGCGGCATGAAACGCGTTCAGCGCAGGCGCTGGTCGGCGTAGCTTTGCAGTTCCGGCGTCAGGTTGCCGCTGGACTTGGCGCGGCGGAAGGCTTCCTGGGCCTCGGCATTGCGCCCCAATGCTTCCAGCGACATGCCCATGCCGAGCAGCCAGACGCCGCTGTTGGGTCGCAGACGCAATGCGCGATCAAAAAAATCAACCGCCTCGGCATGTTTCTTCTGCCGCTGCAGCAATCCCGCATAGAAGCCCGAGAAGTCGGCGCTGTTGCCGGCGTATTCCGCGCTGCGCGCCAGCGTTTGTACCGCGATGTCGAGTTCACCGCGCTCGACATGCAGGCGCGCCGCCATCATCGCCAGGCCGAACTGCGCCGGCGCCAGCTGCAAACCTTCCTGCAGCACCAGCATCGCATCTGCCGGCAGCCGCGTATCGATCAGCACACCGGCCAGCGCCTGCCGTGCCGCGTGGTAGGCCGGATCAATCTGCAGCGCCGCTTCAAATGCGGAACGCGCTTCAGACATTCGTCCCTGCTGCAGGGCCGTCGCGCCGCGGGAATACTCCGCCTCTGCCCGCTGTCGCGGCGTCTGCTCGCGCAGCCGCTTGTCGATTCCGGTCGACGGCGTCGCGGCAGCTGTGGCTGCAACTGACTTGACGATCGGCTTGGCCGCCGGCGCAACCGAGGATGCGCTCGCCGCAGGCTGCGGCGCGGGTGTGCGCACCGGATCCGGCTTGACCTCACGTACCGGCTCCGGCGACGGCGCAGCACGCGCTGTTACCGGCGACTCGCCGCGCGGACTCGCCCAGCGCGGCGGTTCGTTGATGATGATCGATTCGGCAGAAATGCCGGTCGGCGCAGTCGCATCCCCCGGAGACGCCATCGCCTTCGGCGCCTGCGCCAGATCAAGGGTCATCTGTCGCGTCATGCTCGCGGCATTGCGCTGCACCGCTTCCTCGCTGTCTGGAAAGATCGATGGCTTTGTCAGTCCCGGCAGGCCGTTGTACCACCACAGCCCGCCGCCCAGCGCAGCCAGCAGCACAATGACCGCACCGGTCACCAGAGGCAGCGGCAACGCGCCCGGCTCCGAGGCGCCGCCAGGCAATGCGCGTACATGGTCCGGTATGCGGTTACGCTCCTCACCCGAAGCGCGACGCCGCTCCAGGTCCTGCAGCATCTGGTTGATCACACTCATGCCAGCCATCCCAGCGAAACCGCAGCAGCGACGGCGACAACCACGGCCAGCACGGCAGCCAGGGTAAACGTTCGCCAGCGCGTTGATCCCGCCACGGGAGTATCCGCAGCCGCACTGCGCACATGCCGCGGCAGCACCTGCTGCATGCCTTCGCCAAACGCCAGCAGCAGCGACTTGTGCGCCATGATGTTGATCAGCCGCGGCACGCCGCCGCTTGCGCGGTGCAGCCGCCGCACGGCGGCCGGCACAAACAGCTGGTTGCCGCGGTAACCGGCAACGCGCAGCCGGTGCGACAGATAATGCTCAACCTCTTTTTCCTTCAACATCGATAACCGGTATTGAAAGGTGATGCGCTGACGCAACTGGCGCACCGAGGCATGGGCAAGGCGCTGATCAAGCTCGGGCTGCCCGAACAAGACCACCTGCAGCAGCTTGCGTTTTTCGGTTTCGAGATTGCTCAGCAGGCGCAGGGCCTCCAGCGTTTCCTGCGGCATCGCCTGCGCCTCGTCGAGGCAAACCACCACGGTCTTGCCCTGTCGCGCGAAATTGAGCAGCGCGCGTGCAAGTTCCTTGAGCAGGTGGTGCTGGTCCGCCTCGCGCGGCAGCGCAATGCCCAGTTCATCGGCGAGCGCAAACATCAGCGTACGCGGTTCAAGGTAGGGATTGGGGATGTAGGCCGAAACAAAGCGCGCGTCGAGCGTGGCCAGGAAACGCCGGCACAGCAGCGTCTTGCCGGTGCCAACCTCGCCGGTCACCTTCATGAACCCCTCGCCGTTGCGCGCGGCAACCAGCAGCGTGTTCAACGCCTCCTGGTGGGAGTTGCAGGCGTAGGCAAAACTGGTGTCCGGCGTGATGCCGAACGGGGGTTCACGCAGACCGAAGTGCGATTCGTACATGGCCCAAGCGTATCACCGTTGTGGCTCAGGCGCGGTGGTCATGGCCCGTATGCGTGCGCGCGTCTGCTCAAGATCTTCCTGCCAGTTGCGATCGCTGTGGATGATGGTCGGCTTGAGCAAAATCACCAGCTCACTCTTGGAGTTACTGGAATCGCGCTGGCGGAACAGGCCGCCGATACCCGGGGCATCGCCGACGCCGGGCACCTGGCTGCGCTCGCTGCTGGACTGCTGTCGCATCAGGCCGCCGATGGCGACGATATTGCCATCGGTCACCCGCACGATGGTGTCGGTTTCATTGACGTCGCTCGATGCCAGCGGCAGCGTGAACGAGCCCAGCGAACCGAGGTCGATGACCTTGCGCCGCTCGACGACATTGCTCACTGAAGGATGGACATGCAGGATGATGCTGCTGTTGTCGTCGATCTGTGGCGTCACATCAAGCGCGATGCCGGAGAAAAACGGCGCCACGGTGATCGTCGGCGTCACCGTGGTGCTGGTGCCGCTGGTGCTCGACGTGGTGCTGACATTGGTTACGAAAAAGTCGTCGGTGCCGACCTTCAGCACCGCTTTCTGGTTGTTGATGGTGGCAACCCTCGGGCTCGACAGCACATTGACCCCGCCCTGAGTCTCGAGGAAAGTCAGCAGCGCCGCAAAATCCTGCGTCTGCAGCGCCAGTCCGAACAGCCCGCCGGCAGCACCGGTACCCAGCGCCAGCGCGCTCGCGACCCCACTCACAGAGCCGCCTGCGAATACCGAGTCCGCAC
>CAIZLW010000089.1 GCA_903933915.1 uncultured beta proteobacterium
AATGACACCGACTTCAACGCGATCACCGATGGTCTGGGTGAACAGTGGCAGGTGATGAACAACGCGCCCAAGCCTTATGCCTCGGCGATCCTCAGCCATCCGCTGGTCGATGCGATGCTGGCATTGCGCCGGCGTCCTGGCGTGGCGCCCGAACGCATAACGTGCATTCATGTGCGCGTGAACCCGCTGGCGATCAAACTCGAGAGCCGTCCCGAACCGGCGACCGGTCTTGAGGGTCGCCTGTCTTTCCAGCACGCGATGACGGCAGCGCTGGTAGACGGGGCCTGTCTGCCGGCGCAGTTCACTGATGAGCGTGTGCATGATCCGGTGGTTGCCGGCTTGCGCAGCCGGATTGAGGTCGAGGGCGATGCCGCCGTTGCGCAGGATCAGTGCGAAGTGACGCTGACGCTGGTCGACGGCAGCGTGCAGGTGGAGCGGGTCGTGCATGCAACCGGCAGCCCCGACAACCCGGTCACTGATGCGCAACTCGATAGGAAATTTTTGGGGCTCGCCGGCAGCGTATTGCCGAAAGCGCGAGCCCGCCGTCTGCTCGACACCCTTTGGGCACTGGAACAGGTCGAAGACATGGCGACGGTTCTTGAGCAGTGCAGGTTACCGGTGCGACGTGGCCGGATTCAGCATGTCAATAAAGGTATGGCCATATAACTCAATAGTATTGTGGGTTATGGTGGGATTCATTAAATTCTGTAGTTGCCCGAAAATCCATTAACAGCGGGCACGCAGCAACCGGAGGAAATTCTCAGTGGGCAGACTCGAAGGCAAAGTGGTATTCCTGACCGGCGCCGGCGCCGGTATCGCCAAGGCGACCGCAAAAATGTGCGTGCGCGAAGGTGCGGTGGTGGCGATCTGCGAACTGAACCGCGAGGCGGGTGAACGCGCCGAGCGTGAAATCCGCGAAGCCGGCGGCAACGCGCTGTTCGTGCAGGCTGACGTCACACAGGATGACAGCGTGCGCGACGCCATCGCCGCCACCGTCAAACATTTCGGCAAACTCAATGTGCTGTTCAACTGCGCAGGCGGTTCTTCGCAGGACGACCGCCCGGTGCATGAGATGGACCTCGACGTCTGGCACAAGACGGTGGCGCTGAACCTGCTGCACCCCTTCCTGACCTGCCGCCACGGCATTCCCCATATGATCAAGGCGGGTGGTGGTTCTATCGTCAACGTGACATCGCATCTCGGTCTGGTCGGTTCGCTGAAACCGGCCTATGCCGCCACCAAAGGCGGCATCATCTCGTTCACCAAGACCCTGGCTGCGCAATATGTCCAGTACGGCATCCGCGCCAATGCCGTTGCACCGGGCTCGGTGCGCACCGAACGCCAGATCGCACGTTACGAGAACAAGGATTTTGTCGAAAAGCCGAGTGCCGCGTCGCGCGAGCGCGAGGTGTTCCAGAAGCTGTATCCGTTTTCAAAGGGCGAGCCCGAAGACATCGCGGCCATCGCGGTATTCCTCGCCTCCGATGAATCACGCATGCTGACCGGCACCACCATCGCTGCTGATGGCGGCCGTTCGAGTTATCTGAAGGTATACGCCGGAGAAGATTGATAGAAGTGTTGCGGGGAATGTTGAAAAAGCAGTTGAAAAAGCGTTGAGCAGATCGCCGATGAGCCCCCGCACTCGTGTTTGTACAGTGAGTTGTTACAGGAGGAGTTGATCATGACTGCTGCCGCACCCTTTACCGTCGTTCCCAGCGGCGCCGCGCTCGGCGCTGAAATCCGCGGGGTTGATCTGACCCGCATCGACGACGCCACCTTCCAGGCCCTGCACAAGGTCTGGCTTGAACATATGCTGCTGCTG
>CAIZLW010000090.1 GCA_903933915.1 uncultured beta proteobacterium
CGCGTCGATGCTGAAGCTGCCGTATTGGCCGGCCGTCCCGCTCTGCGCGACAAAGCTCGCAGCACCGTCCACATCAGTGACATTGAGCTGGCCGCTCGTGCTCTGCGCGGCATTGGTCTCAGTCAGGCTCGCGGTGCTGGTGCCGGTGATGATGGCGGCGTCGTTGCTGCCGGCGACAGTGATCGTGACGCCCGCGGTCGCCGTGCGGCCCTGGGCATCGGTGATCCGGTAGGTGAAGGTTTCAGTGGTGCTTTGGCCATTGGCCAGTACGTCAAACGCCGGGCCTGCAGTGAAGGTGTAGCTGCCGTTGGCATTGAGCACCAAGGTGCCGCGGGTCACGTTACTGACCAGGCTCACCGTGGCATTGGTCGCCTGATCGTTGGCGAGGACGTTGCCACTGACCGCTGCACCCTCGGCGACATTGGCAACATCGGCGTTGGCCACCGGCGCCGGGGTCGTATTGCCCAACGGATCGACCACAACACCGTCAACCCGTATCTCAAGCAACTCGATCTTGCGCACTTCGAGGCCGAAAGCCTTGAAGTTGAACCAGTTGCTGTTGCCTTCGCTCTCTTCACCGCGAACCGTGACTTTCTGCAAAGCGGTCATGAAACGGGTGATGTCCGCGCGCACGTCCGCCCGCGCCCACTCTGCCGCAGTGAACTCCAGCCGCAGGGTGTCAACACCCGAGCCACCGTCATAGCGGTCGCGCGCGCCGGTGTTCTCGCTCAACCGGTAAATTAGCAGGTCGTTGCCGGAGCCCGCATCCACCTTGTCGCTGCCAGCGCCGCCATCCAGCACGTCATTGCGCGACGTGCCCTTGATCTCCTCGCTCTTCGCCGTGCCTCTTAGCGTGATGCCGATGCGGCTCCGGGACAATTCGTCGTTGAGGAGATTGGTGTTTTTATCGTCGCTGATGGCCATGGCGGGTTGCCCTTATTGGTAATGTTTGAGAAGAAAACAACTCTTATTACGCAATAACGATGCCAACCCGTTAGATATTGTAAATTATTGATTAATATTGATTTATTTTTTAATCGACTTCGCAGAAAATCGGGGTGGGTGAAATAACCCAACCCGATAGGGTGCCAGGCACCCACCGCAAAAATTCATCTTTCAGACCGACAAGCGGGGGTAGCGCAGAAAGCTACCGTTCGGTTTTGGTTAATACGTACGAAAAGACGATCGCCCTGTGGCGGAGACCACGGGGATGAGCCAGTCAGCCGGGATCGGGAAGGCGGCGGCGCAGCTCATGGCGGCGCATGCGGTAGCGTATCGTATCGCGGGACACACCCAGCAGGCGCGCGGTCTGCAGCACGTTCCAGTTGCAGTTTTCAAGCGCACGCAGGATGACTTCACGCTCGGCGTTGGCCAAGGCATCGCCGACGGGCTCCGCAGCAGACATCAGGTCCGGCGTCATGGATTGGGTCATCACTGCCGGGAGGCTGATGGCGCTGACATCCAGCACAGGCTCCTCACAAGTCACCACGGCCTGCTCGATGACGTTGCGCAATTCACGCACATTACCCGGCCAGGGATGGGTTTCGAGCAGTTGAACGGCCTCAAGCGACAGCATCAGTTCGGGCTTGCCGTAGCGCGTGCCGATCGTGGCCGCAAAACGGTTCGCTAGCAGGGCGATGTCTCTCCCCCGCTCCCGTAAAGGCGGCAGGGCGAGACGGATAACGCTGAGGCGGTGCAGCAGATCGGCACGGAAGGACCCCTCGCGCTCGAGCTGCTGGAGGGGACGGTTGGTCGCAGCGATCACCCGCACGTCAACGCGCCGGTCCTGCACGCTGCCCAGGCGGCGCATGCGGTGGTCATCGAGAAACTTCAGCAGCTTGACCTGCACGGCGGCATCCATTTCAGAAACCTCGTCGAGGAACAGCGTGCCTTGATCAGCCGCCTCGAACAAGCCGATCTTGCGTTCTCTGGCGTCAGTGAATGCGCCGCGCTCATGACCGAACAATTCGGACTCCAGCAGATTGGCCGGTATGGCGGCGCAGTTGATCTCAATGAATGGCCGCTCGCGGCGCCCGCTTTCATATTGACAGGCACGCGCCACCAGTTCCTTGCCGCTGCCGGTTTCACCCATGATCAGGATGGCGGGTGGAGCACCATCAACCGGCTCCATTGACGCCACCTGCCGGATGCGCGCCTTCAGCGTCAGCATGGCCGGAGATTCACCCAAGAGGTGCGCGGTGGTGCTGCGGTCGCGCGAATGATGGTATTCGATGCGACGGTGCAGGCGCACATCACGAACCGTGCGCTGCAGAAGCTCATGGGCATTGACCAGCGATAGCGGCTTGACCAGAAAATCGACCGCGCCCGCCTTCATCGCGTCCACCGCAAGCTGGACGCTGGAACGGCCGGTAATCATGATCACCCGGGCCTGCGGATCGCGCTCGCGCAGGATATCCAGCGTTGCCAGCCCGTCCATGCGCGGCAGGTTGAAATCGAGCAGGACCACGTCGGGGGCAATACCGGCGACCCGTGCCAAACCATCCTCAGCGGTGTGGGCGATTTCAACATCCCATTCCCGCCGCCGCATGAATTCCGCGATATTGTTGGCAAGATGAACTTCATCTTCGATGATCAGCAGCGTTGGCATGCTCAGCAGCCCGGCATTTCAATAATGAAGGAGGAGCCCTGCCCCAACACGCTCTCGACTCGGATGCTGCCGCCAAAACGCTCCACCGCACGGCGCGCCAGCGCGAGACCGACGCCCATGCCTTGAGGCTTGGTGCTGTAAAACAGCTCGAACAACCGCGGCAGGCGGTCCACGGGTATGCCGGCCCCGGTGTCGCTGACTTTGATAACCACCATAGCGCCCGACACCGCGGCCCGGACAGTCACCCGCGCCCCCGGCGCCGAGGCTTCGATGCCGTTGACAATCAGTATGCGCAGCACCTGCGCGAAAAGGGTGCGGTCGGCGCGGATACAAGGATTGGCGACATTCGCGTCGCAGGCCAACTCCACTCCGTTGCGCTCGAATTCGACCTGCAACCCTTCAACGAGACTCCTGATCAATACCGCGATATCAACCAGGGCCACAGGAAGGTCATCGATATGCGAAAACGTCACCAGTTCGGTGAGCATCCTGTCAATCCGGTCTGCATCATCAATCATCATCGACAGCCACTCCGCGTCGATCGCCGCGGGCTGGTCAGCCGCCAGTTCGACAGTCGAACGAATTGAAGCCAGCGGGTTGCGGATATTGTGGGCTATCGCGCCGGTCAGCTCCCCCACCATGGCGAGCGCCTCCGATTTGAGCAGCCTTTCATTCTGGCTCTGCAACTGCAAGTCGGCTTTATGCACGATGCGATACAGACAAAAATACAGCAACATCAAACTAAAAAACGCTGATAGCCAGATCGCGTACTGGATCTCCCTGATTGCCTGCTCCAGCACGACGGGCGCCTTGTACAACTCGACAACGCCCAGGACTTCGCTTTGACCCGGACGGGTGATCGGAATGTAGGTCTCGACAAAATATTTACCGGTGCGAATACCCTGGTGCTCCGGCTTGTTGGAAGCGGCAGCATCGGAACGGCCGCGCTCGACCACCAGTTTGCCGCGCAGCGCGGCATCAAGCTCCGGGTTGCCGCTGAATCGCCGACCGATGTCTGAAACATCCGTAGACCACAACACCGTCGAATCCCGGTTGTAGATATTGATCCGCTCGATATCCGGCACCCCTTGCAGGTGAAGAGTCGACCCGAGGAAGAGTTTCGCGAGCGCCTCATCCTGTTGATCAACGAAATATCCGGCGGACCCGTCGAATCCGAAAATATTCAGCACAAACTCGCGTGTGACCTGACCTTCACGCCGGAGCATCAGATCGGTAACGTAATACGACAGCAGTGCACTGAACGCCACGGTAATCAGGCCCATGACGATCAGACTGGCAATGGCAAACCGCCGGGTCAGACTCCAGGGCGGCACAAGCCTGCGTTTCAGCATATTGCCCACGCTTAGCGCTCGTTCATCGCCCCGCCAAACGCCCTGTAAACCGGTTTCGCCAGATACTTGAGCACTGAGCGATGGCCGGTACGGATGTCCACCGTTGCGGTCATGCCGGGCTTTAACTCGACGCCGGCGAGTTTGGGGTTCGGATGTGTCTTGGCGCGCTCGCCGTCGATGCGCACCTGCGCGCGATAGTAGGTGCTGGTCTGCCCGTTTGCGCCTTGCTCGGCCAGCGTGTCCGAACTCAGATACGTCAGCGTGCCCTCCAGACTGCCGTAGATCGAATAATCAAACGCATCGAGCTTGATCGACACCGGCAAGCCGGTGCTCAACTGGCCGATATCCGCCGGGTTGATCTTCACCTCGAACACCATCTCGCCTTCGGTCGGCGAAATCTGCATCAACTCGTCACCGGCACGCAACACGCCACCAATGGTGGTGAGCTTGAGATATTTAACGACACCGGCAATCGGCGCCACCAGCACCGTCTTGCCCAGTATGCTTTTCCGCTCATCGAGTTTGTAACGGTTCGATGCCAGGTCTTCAGACACCTTGGTCGCCTCGGTGCGCGCCTCTTGCAGATATTTGTTGCGCGTGGCGTTGATCTTGCCCTCAAGCTCACTCACCTGCCGCTTCGCGCGCATCACCTCCAACTGGCTGGTATCGCCGGTTTTCAGCAAAGCCTCGTTCATGCGCAGCTCTTCCTTGGCCATGCCGAGGGCTTCTTTGAGCATGGTCAGCTCTTCCTGCAGACCGCGCTTGCGTTGCTCATACAGCGCCTGCTGGACCGCAACAAATTCCGGGAAACGCTGCAGCTTCGCGCCGAACTCCGGCACGCGATCCGACGCCTCGGCCTGCGCCCGTATCAGCGCCGCTGTGAGTGCAGCTTCCTTGGCACGGCTTTCATCAAAGCCTGCGGTCGAACGCTCGCGCTCCAGCACCGCCAGTTGCTGACCGGCCTTGACGCGCTGGCCTTCCTCCACCAGCAGCTTCTCCAGCACGCCGCCATCGGCCGACTGAATCACCTGCGTGCGCGCGATCGGAATGATCTGCCCCTGCGCCCGCACCGTCTGATCGATCTCAAACAACGCCGCCCATAACAGGAACACGGTCAGCCCGACAAGCAACAACACCGTCATCGAAATCGCGCCACGGCAGTGCTGCGGTAAAACGCATCGTATCGGCATCATGCGGCCCTTGTGTTGGGTGCAGCCCCCGGCGGGGTTTGCAGTTTCTGCAAGACCTGCGCCTTCGGCCCGTCGAGCACCACCTGCTGATTGGCGATGACGATGACGCGCTCCACCAGTTCGAGCATTTCGCCCTTGTGGGTGACCAGCACCAGCGTATCGGTCGGGCGGATCGACGCCTTGAGCGCCTGCGTGACTTGCAGCTCCAGAGCGCGATCCATCGACGCGGTCGGCTCATCGAGAAACCACAACGTCGGCCGACGTAAAAATGCGCGCGTCAGATTCACCAACTGTCGCTGCCCGCCCGAAAGACCGGTGCCGCCTTCAAAGATTTCCTGCTGCAGGCCCTTCGGATGCGCCGCGATCACCGCCTGCAACAAGCCGGTCTGGCGTGCCGCAGCGAGAATCGGTTCATCGCCCGGATCGAGCTGGCCGAGAATCAGGTTGTCGCGCAGGGTGCCGGCAAACAGGCGCCCCTCCTGCTGCACATAGCCCATGTGTTCGGCCAGCACCGGTTTTGAGAGATGCCCCAGATCGATGTCATCGAGCAGGATGCGCCCCTCCTGCGGCTTGTACATCCCCGACAACAAACGCAACAGCGTGGTCTTGCCCGACCCGATCGGTCCCAGCACGCCGACCTTTTCACCGGGGCGGATGACCAGACTCGGCAGCGTCAGTGCCTTCTTCGTGCCGTAGCTCGCCACCACGCCGTCGAAGCGATAGTCGCCGCGGATGCTCGCCACCACGATGGGTTGCTCCTGCCCGTAGTGGTCATCCTGCAAGGCCCACAGACGATCCAGCCCCTGCAGCGCCGCCTTCGCATGCGCCCATTGCACCAGTTGCCCGGGGATCATCGACACCGGTGCCAGCACCCGCCCCGACAAGATCGAGCAGGCAATCAAGCCGCCCATCGTCATGTCACCCCGGCTCACCAGCAAGGCCCCGGCGGCGATCAGCAAGGTGTATGAAATCTGCTGCAGCGCACTGGCCAGATGTTGCGAGTGCTCGCTGATGTTGCGCATCTGCAGATCAAAATCACGCGCCTCATCGGTGGTTTTCATCCAGCGGGCGAGCATGCGCCAGCCGCCCTGCCCCGACTTGATGCTCTCGGCCCCCTCGATGGTTTCCACCAGCAGGCCGGTTTTTTGATTGCTGGCGGCGTTTGATTTGCCGGCGAAGGCATCCACCTGTTTGCGGTAATACACCCCCACCACCACGCACAATATAAAAAACAGTAACGGGATCAACGCCAGCCAGCCGCCAATCAAACCGATGAGCAACAAAAAGATCAGCGCGAACGGTGCGTCGACCAGCAAGTTGGTGGTCATCGCCGTAAAAAACCCGCGCACCGTTTCATAGCCGCGCATCTGCGCGGCGAGCCCGCCGACACTTTGCGGCAACTGGTCGAGCCGGATCGCCAGAAAGCGCAGATAAATGGTGCGTGACAGCCGTTGATCCACGGCATCGATCAGGCGCTCATACAAGCGGCTGCGCACACGCTTGGCCACCAGCTCGAACGCAATCGCCACCAGCACGCCGAGCGTCAGCACCAGCAGCGTCTGCGCGGCATTGGCCGGAATCACCCGGTCATACACCTGCATGCTGTAGAACGAGGTGGCCAGCGCCACCACATTGATCATCAAGCCGCCGATCACCGCCTCGCGCAACACTGAGCGGTGGGCAAAGATTTCGTCACGGATCAACTGATACACCGGGCTCTGGCTGGCCACATAAGGGCGGCTCAGCTTGAAGGTGGCCACCGCATGATCGGGCAGACTCGCATCGGCGCGTTCCTGCCAGCGCTGACTGGTGGCGTCCCACCATTCGCTGATCCACTCCTCCTGAGTGTTTTGTCCGCGCAGCACGCCCCATTTCCCGACCCGCTCGCCGTGCAAGGCATACAACAGCGCCGGCATGCGCGCAGCGTCGGGCGCCGGCAACCAGCGTGGCGCCGCCACTTGCAACTGCGCGGACACCGTTTGGAGCTGGCCCTTGGGATCATGGGCAGATACGGTTAATGCCGCTTCGGCGGCCGCCTGCACCGCCAGGCGATCCACACTCTCGTGCTGCAATTGCGCGAGGCGCGCAAGGCAAGGCAGCAGATCGGGCGTCGCATCGATGGTCACCGGCTCGTGCACACCCTCAGGATTCACGATACTCATTTCCTCTCCCCGCTCACGGCATCGATGCCGCGCGTATACGCCGCCAGCCGCCAGGTCACCACCACCAGCGTTGATTGCAGGTCGGCCAATTGGGTTTCAGTCTGCGCCAGTTCACGCGCCGCGTTCATCACATCGAGCCACGATTTGCGCCCTGCCAGAAACTGCCGGTCATACGAGGTGGACACATCGGCCGCTGCTTTTAACGACATTTGTATCGAGACCGTGCGACTCGCCGTTGACACCGCCTGCGCATAATCCGACAACACCTGCTCACTCACCGTGCGTGACTGCGCCTCGATCTCGGTCAGGGCGGCGGCATATTGCGTACGCGCCGCTTCAATGTTCGAGAGCGTTGACAGCCCAGCGCCGAAGCGGCTGTTGAGTCCGACGAACAGCCGGTTCTCGGGCGCCCCGTTGGGAAAATTGTAATTACCGTATTGGCGTTCGATGCGCGCAAACAGCTCGGGCGACAAATCCGCACGCCGTTCGCCGATCACCGCCTCCTGCACCCGCGCCTGCGCCTGTGCCTTGGCCACCGTCGGATTGATCGAGAGGGTCATCTCCAGCAAGGCCTGCACGCCGGTGCGTCCCGCGATGGCGAATTCACGCGGCGCGGCCACCACTTGCGCCAGCAGCGCGCCATCCACCGGGCCGCCCAGCAATTGTCCGAGCCGCGCCAGAGCAACCTCGGTCTGTGCGCGTGCGGCGGTCACGTCCGCCGAGATCGACTCCAGGCGCGTCACCGCCAGCGTCAGATCACTCTGCGCCGAAGCGCCTTCACTCAAACGGCGGTTCACCTGATCACGCAGCCGCAGGTGGGTGGCCAGACTTTTTTCGTTGGCGAGAGTTTTCAGATACGCCGACAACCAATCACCATAGGCTTGCATGACGCGCAAACCCAATTGCAAGCGCACTTCCTCGAGCGAAGCCTGACTCACCACCAGGCCCGCTGCCGCCTTGTCCATGCCGGCCGTCAGCCGCCCGCCGGTCCACAACGGCTGCTGCAGACGAACCGTGGAAACGCGGTTATCGCCCTGGTAGAGGCGATCGGTGGCACTGGCATTGGCGCTTTCTATCGATATCGACGGCGTCGGATAAAACTGCCAGTTCGCGCTATCCACACTGGCTTCTGCCGATTGCACCAAGGCGCGCTGGCCTTGCGCGGACGGGTGCGAGGCGAGTGCGGAATTGATCAACTGCTCGAGGCGCTGCGCGTGGGCCGGCAAACTACCGGCGAACAGAATCGCCGCGCACAAGCCGGCGCGCGCCAATGCATGGCACGAATTCACATCCTGGAAATCAAACAGACGACGCATGGCTCACGACATTGTCGAGCAACTGCTCGGCGTCCGGCCTCGCCTTAGTGATGCGGTAGCGCTCCCCCGCTTTGACCTTGAAGACGTTGGTCTGGCCTGGCTTGATCGGCTGTGCATGCTTGCCGGCGTGAAAAACGATGGGGAATTGAACGGGATTAGCAGCGACAACCGCTTTGGGCATGACGATTTCTCTGAAAAAGCTTACAAATCTCCCCGGAAGACCGACATTCACTCCGACTTAAAAGGGTTTGTAAGTTGCAAAAATTCGACTAAACGTTGATTTATATTAATTTTTTGTATTTTGTCTTTTTTTATTATTATTAGCTGATTCAACCACGAAATGCAACACGGGTGAATCATTATTAAATCAATCATTTGGGTGTAATTTGAGCGCGCCGGAAAGCCCTCCCCGAAGGCTTGTTGGCAATCTCGCGGCGGCCTGCTGTTCCACTAAGCGGATTCCTGTTGCTGCAACAGTAACGGCGAAACTTCGCGGCCACCCGGAATGTCACCCCCCGTCACCGGCACCTGATCAGGCGCCGGCCTGACAATCAGGGCACGGTGACTTCGACGTTGTCGATCAGTCGGGTTTTACCCAGACGGGCAGCCGCCAGAATCACCAGTTCGCGCTCGCCGTTGGACGGCGGTTGCAGATCGGCGCGACGGCGCACCGCGACGTAATCGGGTTTCCAGCCATGCTTGGCCAGCTCGGCCATCGCACCGAGTTCGATGCGCTGGTAATCACGCGCGCCGAGGACGATTTCACCACGGGAATTTTTCAGCACTCGATACAGGCGCGGCGCCTCCTGGCGTTCCGCAGGCGTCAGATAGCCGTTGCGGGACGACAGCGCGAGGCCGTCTTCTGCGCGAACCGTTTCGGCCAGAATCAGTTCAATGGGCAATGCGAACTGGCGCACCATATTCGATAGCACCAGACACTGCTGGTAATCCTTCTTGCCGAAAATCGCCGCATGCGGCGATACCATGTTGAACAGTTTCAGCACCACCGTGGCCACGCCGCGGAAATGACCGGGACGCGCACCGCCATCGAGAATGTGCTGGAGGTCGGAAGGTTCCACGGCGAAAGTCTGCGGTTCCGGATAGATTTCCTTCTCATCCGGCGCAAACACCACATCGACGCCGGCATTGCGCAGTCGCTCGCAATCCGCTTCAAAGGTTCGCGGGTAGCGGTCGAAATCCTCGCGTGGACCGAACTGCAGCCGGTTGACGAAAATGCTGACCACGGTGCAAGCGGCGCGCGGCTTGGCGATGCGCATCAGCTCGATGTGCCCCTCGTGCAGATTGCCCATCGTCGGCACGAACACGTTGTCGGGTTCGCGCCGCAGGCGTTCGCGCAGCTCGTGCACGGAGTGAATGACGTCCATTGGAGACCGTGGGTCTGTGGCAGGTGGTGGATAAAAGAGGGCGCATTATATATGCGCCCGCAGGCTGCGGCGGAGAACGCCGCAGGAATCAGAAGGAGTGTTCGCGCCCCGGGAATTTGCCTGAACGCACTTCCGCGACATACAGCGCGACCGCATCCTGGATCGAGCCTGCGGCAGCCTTCATGTAATTTTTGACGAACTTGGCCTTTTTGCCGGGATAAACGTCGAGCATGTCGTGCAGCACCAGCACCTGGCCATGGCAGTCGACGCCGGCGCCGATGCCGATGGTCGGCACCTTGGCCGCCGCCGTGACCTGACTGGCCAGCGCCGCAGGGATGGCCTCGAGCACGATCATGCCCGCCCCCGCCTGCTCCAGAATCCGCGCATCATCGAGCAGCCGTTGCGCATCATCCTCGGCCTTGCCCTGTACCTTGTAACCGCCGAGCTGGTGCACCGACTGCGGCGTCAGCCCGAGATGGCCGCACACCGGGATACCGCGCTCGGTGAGGAAGGCGATGGTTTCC
>CAIZLW010000091.1 GCA_903933915.1 uncultured beta proteobacterium
CATCCTGGTGCTGGAGCGCGGCCACCTGCATTCCACCGGTACCCATGATGAGCTGCTGCGCGCCGACGGGTTGTATGCCCATCTGGCGCGGCTGCAGTTCATGCACGAAAGTGCAGCGGTCTGAGTGATTCCGGCTGCAATCCTGTCCGAGCCGTAGCGAGCGGTGCGAGGGTAAGGAGCACGGCGCCCCCCAAGAGGACTTGCTTCGCAGCGTCCCCCAAGAGGACTTGCTTCGCAGCGTCCCCCAAGAGGACTCGCTTCGCAGCGTGCAGCAGGCTCCTTAGAACATCTGCTGGCCGCCGTCTACGTAGATCAACTGCCCGCTGATCATCGCCGCCGCCGGTGTACACAGATAACGCACGATGCCCGCGACTTCCTCCGGCGTGGAGCGGCGGCCCATCGGCACATTGGTGACCGGTGCGCGTTCCGAACGATCGGTCGCGCGCGTGGTGTCCATCTGGCCCGGCGCCACGCAATTGACGTTGATCTGGTATTCACCGAGCTCCTTCGCCAGCGCGCGGGTCATGCCCCACAGGCCGTGTTTGCCGACCGAGCCGTGCACACGCTTCTTGGCGCCTGACAACGCGGTCATGCCGCCGAGAGTGACGATGCTGCCGCCGCCGCCCGCAATCATCGACGGCAGGCAGGCCTTGGTGCAGAAGAACGAGCCGTCAAGGGTGATCGACAACAGGCTGCGCCACTCTTCATAGCTCATGTCGATGAACGCGGTTTCCTTGCGGATCGACGCGTTGAGAATCAGGATGTCCACTTTGCCGTAGCGTTTGGTGATGTCGGCGACCATCGCATTGACGGCCTTGACGTCGGCGATGTCGGCGATGAAGGTATCCGCGGTGCCGCCGGCAGCGCGGATTTCCCCGACCACGGCATCGGCATCCGCTTTGGCCGTGCGTGCATTGACGGCGACGGTGGCGCCGGCCTCAGCAAGGGCGATCGCGATCGCGCGTCCGATGTTGCGCGATGCGCCGGTAACGAGCGCGACCTTGCCTGCGAGTTCCTTGCCTGCTGCCATGTGTATTCCTCCGGTGAGTAACTGGTGATGGATGTTGGTGCCATGAGACTGCGAGGCCGATTTTACCGGCAGGCGGCGAACCGTTACCATGCATCGCTCAGCGAGGAGAGATTTTCATGAAAACAATGCTCAAAGCGGGGTTGTCGGCGACGATGGTTATGGTGGCATGTGCCGTCCATGCTGCGGAATGGCCGGACAAACCGATCCGCGTGATCCTGTCGGTGCCCGCAGGCGCGACGCCCGATGTCACTGCGCGACTGGTGTTCCCGGGGCTGTCGCAGCAACTGGGCGTGTCACTGGTGGCTGACAACCGCGCGGGCGGCGGCGGCGTCATCGGTGCGGAAATCGCGGCGAAGTCCGCGCCCGACGGTTACACGCTGTTCATCAGCAGCCCGGGCGCGCTGACCATCCTGCCGCATATGCGCAAGAACATTCCCTACGACACCATCCGCGATTTCGCGCCGATCAGCCTGATTTCGATCGGGCCGTTCGTGCTGATGACGCATCCCTCGGTGCCGGCGAAGTCGATCAAGGAACTGATTGCGCTGGCAAAGGCGCAGCCGGGCAAGCTGAACTACGCCTCGGCCGGCAACGGCGTTGCCAATCATCTGGCGGGCGAATTGTTCAAGCAGATGGCCGGTATCGACATCGTGCACGTGCCGTACAAAGGCGCGCCGCAGGCAGTGACCGACGTGCTCGCCGGTCACATGAACATGATGTTCAACTCGGTGGCGCCGATTGTCGGTTACATCAAGACCGGCAAGATCCGCGTGCTCGGCATCGCCAGCCTGCAGCGTTCGCCGCAACTGCCCGATGTGCCGACCATCCACGAGTCCGGCGTGCCCGGTTTCGAAGCGGTGAACTGGTTCGGTATGTTCGCGCCGGCCAAGACCCCGCGCAAGATCATCAACCGCCTGAACGGCGCGCTGGTGCAGACCATCAAGACGCCGGAAATGCAGTCGCAGTTCATCAAGCTGGGTGCCGATCCGATCGGTAGCAGCGTCGAGGAGTTCACCGCTTTTGTGAAGCGCGACATGGAGAAATACGAAAAGGTGGTGCGCATTTCCGGCGCCAAGGTCGACTGAGCGACGATGGCCACCCGGTCGAAAAAGAAGCACGCTGAAAAGCACACCACAACACGCACGGCACGGCCGCTGGTGTCGCGCGCGCGGATTTCCGCGGCGGAATGGCAGGCGCGCTGCGATCTGGCCGCCGCACACCGGCTGGTCGCGCATTTCGTGTTTGTCGACCTGACCTACAACCACATTTCGGTGCGCGTACCAAGCGAACCCGGGCATTTTCTGGTCAAGGCCGACAATGTGCTGATGGAGCAGGTGACGGCGTCGAATCTGGTGAAGTACGACCTCGAAGGCCGTCAGGTCGGGGTTTCATCGTTCAAGGCCAGTCCCGCCGCTTACAACCTGCATGCCGCAGTATTGAGGGCGCGGCCGGATATCAATGCCGCGGTGCATACGCATTCGCCGGCCAATCTTGCGGTGTCGGCCCAGCAGCACGGCCTGCTGCCGCTGACCCAGCAGGCGATGCGTTTTTACAACCGCATTGCGCGTTATCCCAATCTGACCGATGACACCACGCGCGAAGGCGCGGACCAGCTGGCAGCGGCGCTGGGTGAACACTGGACCATGCTGCTGGAGAACCACGGGGCGCTGGTGTGCGGCACCACGCTGCCCGAGGCCTATATCTATCATCACTTCTTTGAGCTGGCCTGCCGCGCACAGCTCGGCGCACTCGCCGGCGGCGGCAAACTGATCCTGCCGGATCACGAGGTCTGTGTCGCGCGCGCTGCCAAGTTCGGCCGCATGGGCGTTTACGACGCGGAGAGCCGGGACTGGGTGGCGAGCATGGCGCTGGTCGAAAAACGCTACCCGGATTACAAGACATAAACACCGTTCGTGCTGAGCCCTTCGACAAGCTCAGGGCGAACGGGATTGGTTTGTAACTCTTCTGAGATGATCTCAGGGCTGGCGTTTCAGGAACGCCAGCAGCATCGCCGCCATTTCCTGTTCCTTCACCGCCCAGGCCTCGGGTGGCACCACATCAACATCCAGATGTTCGGCGAACAGGATGTTCAGCGTGGCGTCAGGCAGCAGGCGCGCCAGCGTTTCGCCGACGGCCTTCGGATGCGTGTTGTCGTTGCCGGGAATGACGCAGGCCGGGACCTTGATCGAGCGCAGCTGCGCTTCGGTGGCGCCGATCACCGGATAACCGGCTTCCTCGATGAAGCCCTGGCTCCAGCGTGTCATTGCCGCAATGACCTTCTGCGGATCAGCCGCCATCAGCTTGTCGCGGTTCGGCGCATAGGCGGCGATCAGATCGCGGAAATGCGGCGTCGCGCATACCGCGGCCATGCCGCCGCTTTGTGCTGCGCTGATGTACTGCGCGTAATATTCGCGCGCCAGCCGTTGTGCGGCAAAGGTGCCGCCGGTGACGCGCCATAGCAGCAGGCCGCGCAGCGCCTGCGGATAACGCAGCGCAAACGCTAGAGACATCCGGCAGCCGGAAGAACTGCCCCCGACAAACGCAGGCAAGGCATCGAGCTGTTTCAGCAATGCATAAAGATCATCGGCCCACACTTCGTGTTCGGCGGCGCTGCCATCCAGCAGCACCTCCGATGCACCGCAGCTGCGCCGGTCATGGATCAGCACGCGGTAACCGCCGGCAGCGATATGCTGCGCCAGCGCTTTGACTGCGGACATCGGGCGGCGGCCGCCGGGCGACAGTGCGACCCAGGGACCGCTGCTGCCGATGATTTCGTATTGGAGGCTTGCGCCGTTGATGGGGGTTCTCATGGTGGCTGCTATTACGCCAAGATTTGCCTGCGCCAGCAAGTAAAAAATAATTTAATTAAAACAAGTGGTTAAGATCACGTGGCGGTTGATGTCCCGTGATTTAAAATGGCGCCATGTGCGGACGTTATGCCCTGCATGGGCCGAAAACAAGAAAGCAGGGCGACAAGCTGGCATTTCATGGCGCCGCAATTGATTACGCACCGCATTACAACATTCCGCCGATGCAGGATCTGCCGGTGTATTGCATCGATGCGGAACACGGGCCGCGGCTGACGCTGATGCGCTGGGGCTTGGTGCCGGCGTGGGC
This sequence comes from uncultured beta proteobacterium, assembly GCA_903933915.1. Classification (GTDB taxonomy): domain Bacteria; phylum Pseudomonadota; class Gammaproteobacteria; order Burkholderiales; family SG8-41. The sequence goes on from CAIZLW010000091.1 coordinate 4,148, forward strand.
CAGGGAGGCGGGCAAGGGCGCACCGCTGAACAACGCGCGAGCGGAAACGGTGACCGTGAAGCCGACCTTTCGCGAAGCGTATCGCCGCCGCCGCTGTCTGGTGCCGATGAACGGTTTTTATGAATGGCACCGCGCCGGCGCGCAGAAAACGCCTTATTACATCCGCATGCAGGACGATGAACTGTTCGCCGTTGCCGGCCTCTATGAATACCGGCCTGGCGATACAACAGTCGCGCCCATGACGACGTTCACCGTGCTGACGACGGCTGCAAACGCATTGATGCAGCCCATCCACGACCGCATGCCGGTCATTCTGCCGCCAGAGGCCTATGAGGAATGGCTGGATCCGCGCAACACCAGCGCGCGCGGCCTGGAGACCCTGCTGCAACCGTACCCGGTCGCCGCGATGCAAGTCCACCCGGTGAGCCCGCGGGTCAACAGCGTGCGCAACGACGATGCGGCGCTGATGGAGGCAGCCGCAGCCTCGGCTATACTCGGACCGACACCATTACAGGGACAACTGCTGTGAGCGCCGTGAAAAAAACCAAAGCTGCAAAACATAAAAGCGCCGCCGCGCGCATGCCGGCCAGGGTGGCCTTGCCGCCGGCCAATCGCGCAATGATCGAGCAGTCGCTGTCGGTGGGCATGGGGCGATCGCTGCACATCCATCTCAAGCGGCTGACCCGCAAGGGCATTACCGCCGAGATGACGGTGACTGAAGACCATATCAACCGCAGCGGCCGTATCAACGGCGGCATCCTGATGTCGTTTGCGGACGTGCTGGGGGCGATGGGCACGCTGGCCAATCTGCCCGAGGGCTACCGCACGACGACACTGGAATCGAAAACCAATTTTTTCACCGCGGGCGAAGGCGAAAAACTCAAGGCGCATACCGTGCCGCTGCACATCGGCCGCACCACCATGGTGTGGCAGACGACAGTCAGCAACATGGACGGCGCGAAAGTCGCCATCGTCACCCAGACGCAAATTGTCATCCCCAAAAAAACCTGAATAAAGAGACGTTCCGATGAAAACCAACACCCTGAAATTCGTTATTGCCTGCGCTGTTGCCGGCGCGTTTCAAATCACCACGCCGGTGCAGGCACAGGCGCCGGCGCCGGACAAGGCGCTCGCTGCCGCGGCGAAAGAGCCGGGTGCCAAGGTCACCCCCAGCGGGCTGGTCATACTCATGGTCAAGGAAGGTAATGGCACGCAACCGACCGCATCGTCCACGGTGCGGGTGCATTACCGGGGCATGTTTCCCGACGGCCGCGAGTTCGACAGCTCGTACAGCCGCGGCGAACCGATCGAGTTTCCGCTGACTGGCGTGATCAAGTGCTGGACCGAAGGTGTAGCGCTGATGAAAGTCGGCGGTGCCGCCAAACTGACCTGTCCGTCGTCGATTGCCTATGGCGCACGCGGCGCGGGCGGCACCATTCCGCCGAATGCAACGCTGGTGTTCGAAGTCGCGCTGCTGGGCGTGCGCTAGTCCTGGATATCCTCGGATCAATGCAGGTCGGCGCGGGATCTGCACAGACGCAAAACTGTAACGTCAGGCCATTACCATCCTTGGCTGTCTACATGGATGGTCGCCCGATTGCGCATTCTGTATCTCTCGGATGTGTATTTTCCCCGCGTCAACGGGGTTTCCACATCGATTTACACCTTTCGCCAGGAACTGCAGGCACTGGGGCACGAGGTTGTGGTGGTGGCTCCGGAATACCGTAGCCCGGCGCATGTCGAAGAGGCGGGCATATTCCGGGTGCCGGCGCGTGACATCCCGCTGGACCCCGAAGATCGTTTGATGCGTGCTGGCGCCCTGCGCGAATTTCCACGGCGTCTGGGGCCGGCGGCATTCGACCTCGTGCATATCCAGACGCCGTTCATCGCCCACTACGCGGGTTTGCGCATCGCACGCGAACTCGGCGTGCCCTGTGTGGCGACCTACCACACCTTTTTCGAGGAATATCTTTACCACTACGTGCCGTTTGCCCCCCGCGGTCTGATGCGCGCGTTTGCCCGGGAAATTTCGCGGCGCCAGGGCAATCAGGTCGATGCGCTGGTGGTGCCGTCCCGCGCGATGCTGACGGCTCTGACCGACTACGGCGTGCATTCGCCGATGACGGTGCTGCCGACGGGCATACGCTGCAAGGAACTCGCGGGTGGCGACGGCGCGGCATTCCGCCAGCGGCACGGGATTTCTGCCGGACGACCGCTGCTTGTCCACATCGGGCGGGTCGCTTTCGAGAAAAACATCGAGTTCCTGCTGCGCATGCTGCCAGCCGTGCGTCTGCGTCATCCGGATGTGCTGCTGGTCATCGCCGGCGAGGGGCCGGCGCTGCCGCGCCTGAAGAAAATCGTCAGCGAGCGGCATCTTGAGGCCAGCGTGATGTTCGTCGGTTATCTGGAACGCGCCAGCACGCTGCTCGACTGTTTCCGCGCTGCCGATGTGTTCGTGTTTGCGTCGCGCACCGAGACACAGGGCCTGGTCCTGCTGGAGGCGATGGCAACCGGTGCGCCGTTGGTATCGATCGCCGAAATGGGCGCCATCGACATCCTTGAGGCTGGCCGGGGCGCGGTGGTCGCCAGCCACGATGAGGATGCGTTTGCCGACGCCGTATGCCGTCTGCTGGATTCGCCGGCGCTGCGCCGCCAACTGTCTGAGGAAGGGGTTCGATACGCCGCCGAATGGGATGCCTCGCTGAAGGCCCGGCAGCTTGAGGATTTTTATGCCGGCGTCATGGATGCGCACGCTGCCGGCGCTCTGCTGCCGGCCGGTTGATCACGGTTTCACGGTGTCACCGGCGAAACCGCCTGTCATCAGCGCTACCCGATCCGGGGGCTGAATACCGGTCATGGTCAGCAGCAGGTTCTCGAATTTTTCGATGATGTTGTCCCAGGAGAGTTTTTCCGCGGCACGCCTCGCGTTGCCGCCCAATTCACCGATGCGTTGCGGGTTGGCCGCGAGCACGCCGGCCTGACGCACGAATTCCGCGCTGTCGTCAAAAGGCACAAGCAGTCCGGTGACGCCATGGCCGATGTTTTCCGCCGCCGCCGCATAGTCAAAGGCAACGACCGCCAGACCGCTGGCCATGGCTTCGATAGTGACGTTGCCGAAGGTTTCGGTCAGGCTGGGGAACAGGAAGATGTCTCCCGAGGCGTAATGCATGGCGAGATCCTCGCCGGTGCGCATGCCTGCATAGATGGCGTCCGGGCAGCGCTGGCGCATTTCGTTTTTTGCCGGTCCATCACCGACCACAACCAGCCTGGCCCCGGGCGCGACGAGGCGGATTTTCTCGAAAGCGGTGATGACCGGATCGAGGTTTTTTTCCGGCGCCAGGCGGCCGACATACAGAACAACCAGATCACCGGGGGCAACGCCCCAGCTGACCCGAAGCGATGCACTGCGTTTTGACGGGCTGAACAATTGCGTGTCGACGCCCCGCGAAACGACCTGCAGGTTGCGAAAGCCCTTGACCGAAAGTTCGGAGCGCAGCGATTGCGTAGGCACCATCGTCATCAGCGTGCGGTTATGGAATTTACGCAGGTAGGCGGCGATCGGCTTGTGCAGCCAGCCGACGCCGTAATGCCGGCTGTAGGCATGGAAATTCGTACGGAAATCGGAGCTGACCGGCAGCTCGAGCTTGAGCGCCGCCTGCAGTGCGGACCAGCCGAGCGGCCCCTCGGTGACGATGTGCACCACATCCGGACGATGGCGTGACCAGAGGCGGATCAGCGCCTGCCGCGCCGGCAGACCCATGCGCAGGCCGGGATAGCGCGGGATCGGCAAACCGCGCATCAGCACTTCCTCATAGCCGGCATCGGAGCCGGCCTGGTCTGAATCGCCCTGACGCAGCCGGACAACCTGTATTTCATGGTTGCGGCCGCGCATGCCTTCGACGAAGCGCGCCGCAGTATTGGACACACCGTTCACTTCCGGCGGATAGGTTTCTGTCACGAACGCGATGCGCAGTGATTTTTTCAGGGCCGGAAGCGTGTCGATCACGATATTGTCGTTGCTTTTCATCGTGGCGAATATGACAGGTAAACAAGAAAAAAAGATGACAGTGAGCCGGCGGATGCCGACGGTAACGTGCCTGTAATGCATCCGCAAACAAACCGCAGCATTTGACCCGCACCATCAAGCTAGTTTGGTTGCCCCGTTTTTTCAATTTCCGCAAAGGAATGGCCGATGAAAGATTTTCTGGAAACCCTCAGAGTTCAGCGTTGGGATGACCACCGTTATTACCATCACAGCCGCATCAACCAGACCCTGCACCTGATCAGCGCCCTGAGCTTCCTTGCGGCCTACGTGCTGGTGTTCACCGATCCGGTCGCTGCGGCGCTGATCGGCTGGCTGTCCGCGATGGTGAGCCGTCAGGCGGGCCACTTTTTCTTCGAACCCAAGACCTATGACGAGGTCAACCAGGCCACCCACGAATACAAGGAAGAGATCAAGGTCGGCTACAACCTGCAGCGCAAAGTGGTGCTGATGGCGATCTGGGCGTTGTCGCCGCTGGTGCTTTATTACGACCAGACGCTGTTCGGGGTGTTTCCGGCGGACTACGGTGCCAACTTCATTCAGCGCATGAGCCTGATATGGCTGGTGATCGGCATCGGCGGCCTGCTGTTCCGCACTGTCCACCTGTTCTACCTGAAGGACGTGCAGACCGGGCTGGTGTGGCTCACCAAAATCCTCACCGACCCTTTCCACGACGTCAAACTGTATTACAAGGCGCCGCTGTACCTGATGCGAGGCCAGCTGATTGACCCGATGCTGGACAAGCAGCACGCCTGAGAGCGGTCTTGCCTGAAAGTGCCGCCGCACTGCGCATGCGCAGTGCGCTTTTTTCAGAGGATCTGCAGCCGTTGCCGGATGATTTCCTTGAGGATGCCGCGCTTGATCGATTTGTTGGTCAGCGCGTCATCCTTCCACCACCAGCCGTCCTGCTGCATGGTCTGGGCCGCGGCGACAAAACGGTTGCACACCTCGGCAAAATCCCCGTCGCTGTAGTCGAGGCTGAAAATCAGCCGGCCAGTGCCGACCCAGCTCAGGGCCAGGCCCTCGGCGCGCAGGTAATACTGCAGCATCCAGTTGTAACGCGAGGGCTGGGTGTAACACACCGTCCAGATCGACGACAGATTCGCCACCTGTACCGGCAGTCCGGCTTCGCGCAACCGCTGGTTGAGCTGTTGCGCGCGGCTGTTCCAATGGACGTCGAGGTTGGTGTAGAGCGCCTGCACCTGCGGGGTTTCCAGCCGTTCGAGAAAGACCTGCATCGCACTCATGACGTAAGGGTGGGCGTTGAAGGTGCCGCGAGCAAAACAGATGTCCGCAGGACGGTCCTTGCGGAAACGCTTCATCAGATCGGCCCTCCCGCTGACCACGCCGACGGGATTGCCGCCGCCGAGCGTCTTGCCGTAGGTGACCATGTCGGCGCGTACACCGAAATATTCCTGAGCCCCGCCCGGGGCCAGCCGGAACCCGACAAAAACCTCATCAAAAATCAGCACGATGCCGCGCTCGCTGCAGACCTGGCGCAGTTCGCGCAGCCATTCGGCGTATCCGGCGCGATCGAAATGGGCCTGCCGCGAACTGTCGATCAGCGACGAGTCGCCCGGCGCGCCGGTGTTCGGGTGCAGCGCCTGCAGCGGATTGACCAGGACGCAGGCGATGTCGCGGCGCTTGCGCAGCACGCGCAGCGAATCGGGATCCATCTCCTTGAGCGTATAGGTGTCCCGCGCCGTCACCGGATTGCCGATGCCCGGCTGCACATCGCCCCACCAGCCGTGGTAGGCGCCGCAGAAGCGGACGAGATGTGTGCGGCGGGTGTGGTAACGCGCCAGCCGGACCGCCTGCATCACCGCCTCGGTGCCGGACATGTGAAACGAGACCTCGTCGAGACCGGAAATTTCGCGCAGCCGCCGCGCGTTGAATTCGACGGCCGGGTGGTAGCTGCCGAGCACCGGGCCCAGCGCTTCTGCGCGTGCCGCCGCTTCCTTCATGCACGATTTGTAGAAGTCGTAGCCGAATACGTTGACGCCGTACGAGCCGGTCACGTCATAGAACCGGTTGCCGTCGAGATCGGTTACCGTCGGGCCGGAGGAAGACTGCAGGAACGACCCCCCCTTGAAGTGTTCGCGCACATGACGGCTGAACTGGAACGGCACCCGGTAGGCGGCGGTGAATTGCAGGTCGGAAATGCTTTCGGCAGCCTGCGCGGTCAGTGCCGCGGTTTTGGCGTAGCGCTCGCGGTACAGGCCGGCCAGCCTGGTGAAGCCGCTGCGGCGTTTCGCGACGACGTCGGCGGGCGCGTTATCACAATCGTAAAAGCGCGACTCGTCATACTCATAATAGGGAATCCACGACGCGATCCGCCGCGCCATCCGCGCATGTCCGGCCAGCGAGGGGTGCTTGGCTTTCGACAATTCAAGGCGCTCCTTGACCTTGGGCAGCGCCAGCGCGGCAGTCACCGCGCCAATCACGAGCATCATCTGGGTTTCGTCCATGTGTTACCTCTAATGTCCGTATACACCTGAAAGTTTGCAAACAGATGACTTTGCGCGCCGCAATCGCCCGACTGTTCCTGCAGGAAGACCTGAATTTCCTGCTTACCAACCGTATCCCGCGCCAGGCGCTGACCCGGCTCATGGGCTGGTTCAGCCGCATCGAGCAGCCGCTGGTGCGTGATTTCTCGATCAGTTTGTGGAAACGCTTCGCCGATCTCGACCTTGATGAGGCGCGGAAGGCGCATTTTTCAAGCCTGCACGACTGTTTCATCCGCGAGCTGAAAGACGGCGCCCGGCCGGTGGATACGGACCCGGCCGTATTGGCCAGCCCCTGCGATGCCATCGTCGGCGCCTGCGGCGTCATCGACGGCACCCGCGTGGTCCAGGCCAAGGGCTTTCCCTACACGCTGGAAGACCTGCTGGGAGACCCCGGGTTGATCGATCTGGTGCGCGACGGCTGTTATGCAACGCTGCGCATCACGTCCAGCATGTATCACCGGTTTCATGCGCCGCATGACTGCCGGGTCAGTCGCGTGGCCTACTTTTCCGGCGATACCTGGAATGTCAATCCGATCGCACTCAAACGCGTCGAAAAACTGTTCTGCAAAAACGAGCGCGCGGCGATACGCATGACGCTGGACGTGAACGGCGCGCCGCTGGTGGTGGTGCCGGTGGCCGCGGTACTGGTGGCCAGCATGCGCTTCCGGTTTCTGGACGGCCCGCTCAACCTTCAGTACCGCGGCCCCAACGTGATAACCTGCGATGCCCGTTTGCGCAAGGGCGAGGAGATGGGCTGGTTCGAGCATGGCTCGACCATTATCGTGTTTGCACCGCCGGGGTTCGCGCTGTGTCCCGGAATCAGCGAGGGGCGGCGCATACGCGCTGGTGAGCGGCTGATGCAACTGCCCGGCTCCGCAATGGACTGATAAGCCGGACATGCGATCGGCAGTCCGCGACCATAACCACTGGAGTTTTTACAAGATGATCATCGATTCACAAATCCACGCCTACGAAGCCAACACCCCGAAACGCCCCTGGCAGAGCACACCGAACTGGCCGCCGTCCGCGACCGGCGACGAAATGGTCGCGGCGATGAACAAGCTCGGCATCGACGGCGCCATTTTCATTTCTTCGTTTTCGATGTACGGCTATGACGCGAGTTATGCGGTGGAAGTGCAACAGGCGCACCCGGACCGGTTTGGAATCGTCAAGCCGATCAATCCGGATGACCCTGCCGCGGAGGACGTCGTTGCCGAATGGAAAAAAACGCCAGGCACGGTCGGCATCCGCGTCATCCTGAAAAAGGATTCCGGACGCAGTCCTGACGATCCGGGCCTCAACCGCATCCTGCGCGCTGCGGTTCGCCATGATTTTCCGGTGAACATCCTGTGCTGGGGCAATCTGGAGGCCGGCACGGCACTGATCGACAAGCATCCGGATGTGCGCTTCATCATCGACCATCTGGGCATCCTGCAGCCGCATGATCCGTCGGCACGATCGGCGCAGCCCTGGGCTGATCTGCCCAAGGTGCTGGAACTGGCGAAGCGGCCGAACCTGGTGATCAAGGTCAGCGGCGCCTGCACGCTGTCGCAGAAGCCTTATCCCTTCCCGGATATCTGGGATCCGCTGGCGCGCGTATTCGACGCCTGGGGTTTCGAGCGCTGCCTGTGGGGTACCGACTGGACCCGCGCCTTCGCCGTGGTCAATTACGAGCAAGCGGTCGAACCGTTCCGGCTGACCGACCGGCTGAGCGACAGCGAACGTGCCATGCTGATGGGCGGCGCCTGCGCCAAAGCCTATCGCTGGATGCCGAAAATCAAGCGATAAGCGAAAGGCCACACGTCATGCTGCTACCGCTCGTTGGACGCAATATTGCCTATGACATCGTCGGCCCGGAGAAGGCGCCGGTCGTGGTCTTTTCGCATTCGCTTGCCGCCGACCTCGGCATGTGGGCGGAACAGGTGCCGGCCCTCGTCGCCGCCGGCTACCGCGCGCTGCGCATGGATCTGCGCGGCCACGGCGGCAGCGGAGCCCCGCCCGGACCGTACACCATCGATCAGCTCGCTGATGACGTCATTCTGCTGCTCGATGCCATTGGCGAAAGGCAATGCCATTTCGTTGGTCTGTCGATCGGCGGCATGATCGGCCAGTCGCTGGGCATTCGGCATGCGGGCCGCGTCAAATCCCTGATGCTGTGCGACACCCAGGCCGCCTCTCCCGCAGACGCGGCCTCGCGCTGGGGCCCGCGCATCGAAGCGATCCTGAAAGCGAATTCACTGGAGCCGATTGCCGACGCGACCATGGCGCGCTGGCTCACCGCTGATTACAAAAATGCGCATCCGGGCCGCTGGCAGCAGATCCGCGACACCATCGCTGGTTGCACGCCGGCCGGCTACATCGGCTGCGCGCAGGCGATCGGCAATTTCAATTTCATCAAGCAACTGCCGTCGGTCAAAACACCGGCGCTGGTCGTTTGCGGTACCGACGATCCGGCCGGTTCACCCGAAGAAGTCAGACATATCGCCAGCCTGTTCGGCAACGGCAGCTATGGCGAATTCGTCGGCGCGCGCCATCTGCCCAACATGGAACAGCCCGATGCGTTCAACGCGATGCTGATCGATTGGATCCGTTCGCACCCATAAAGCGGCGCGGATCGCGCTTTCCAGCGAGCGCAAGCGGCAGCTTCGCTGGCCTTAAAGCAAACGCCCCTGAATTTCAGGGGCGTTTTATCGTGCGGTGCGGAAGCAAAACCTTATTTCACCCGGTCCTTGATCTTGGCCAGCGCTACGCGGGCGCAGTCTTCGTCCAGATTGCCGCCGGGCGCGCCGCTGACCCCGATCGCGCCGATAATGTTGCCGTTGGCCATGATGGCCACACCACCCTGCGCAAAAGTGACATTAGGCAGGGGCGTCACGGGTACGGTGCTCGGTGGCGCCTTGGCGAGACGGTCTGCGATCGCCTTGGTGGTTTCCTCCTTGCGTGAAAGGGTCAGTGAGGCGGCGGTGTAAGCCTTGAAGTAGGCGTTGTCCATCGAGTGGATCGGCGCGCCGTCGCCGCGCAGCAGGGCCTGGCGAACGCCGTCGAGATCGACGACTACGGATACGACCTGATAACCCCTTTGGGCGCACACTGCAACCGATTCGCCCACCAGTTCATTCGCAAGTGCCGCGGACAACTTCTGCGTGGTGATCAGTCCCTGGGCTCCGGCACCCGTCGCAGCAGCACACGAGACGAATGCAAGAACCTGCAATGCCGTTGAAATCCTGGACATGGTTTTCTCCCTATCGGGTTGTTGGGGCGTTCACGATACGTCAAAATCCGCGCCGGCAGTAACCGGTTGGAATTTGGCGCTGATCCCGCCAATCCGTGCCATCAAAACCAGTGATCAGAAAGAGAGTGCTGCAATTAAAATACATGTCCAGTTGTAAATCGCCCACTAGAATTTTGTGGAAACGGGCGGGGGGGAGGGCGTCAAACTCCCTTAATCGGCGATGGCACCAGATGCTTTGACCACCTTGGCCCATTTATCCAGTTCGACTTGCATGAACTTGCCGAACTCATCGGGTGTCATCGGACGTGGATCGACGCCCTGTTTGTCCAGCTTGTCCTTCACATCGGGTGAGTTCAGTCCCTGACGGATGGCCTGGCTGATCTTCTCGGTGATCGATTTGGGTGTTCCCGCCGGCGCCACGATGCCCCACCAGGTGGTGGCATTAAAGCCGGGAGAGAGATCCGCAATCGGCTGGGCTTCCGGAATTGCAGCGGACCGCTGCGGGCTTGCAATGCCAATTGCACGCAGGCGCCCCGACTTTATATGGGGAACAGCGGCGAGAGCAGTGGCGAAGCCCATCGACAACTGGTTGGACACCAGCGCGGTCATGGCGGGCCCCGCCCCTTTGTAGGGCACGTGGATCAGATCAATCTGGAATGCCATGCCGAACATCACGCCGGCCAGATGTTGCGAGCTGCCCGAGCCGCTTGAGCCGTATGTCAGCTTGCCCGGTTGCTTTTTTGCCAGTTCAATCAGGTCTTTCAGCGATGTGGTTGATGAGGCCACCGGCACCACGAGGTAGTTCGCTGCCGTTGCCAGCAGGGACACCGGGGCAAACGACTTCAGGGGTTCATAGGGCAGTTTTTTGTAGAGGGCCGCGTTAATGGCGTTGGTGCCGACATTGGCCACGAGCAGGGTGTAGCCATCGGGTGCTGAGGTCGAGGCGATTTGTGCGCCCACTATGGTGTTGGCGCCCGGGCGATTGTCGATGATGATCTGGCGCGACCAGGTTTCCGTCAGTTGTGCACCGACAATACGCGCGATTGAATCATTACCACCGCCAGGAGGGTAGGGTACGATCAGCCGGATGGCCTTGCTCGGGAAATCGGCAATGTTTTCGGCAGCGAGCGCATTCGCGGTGCTGCAAGTTATTGCGGTACCCAGTAAGCACAACAGCGGTCGGATTTTCATTTTTTCCCCTCGTTATATTTATTGCAAACCGACAATACCCATCCAGTACTGGGTGCGGCCTCCGATTTCGATGTCGTAATTCTGTTCCAGATGGAGTTTTCCGTTCGCGGCTATGCGGAATACCGCCAATGAAGCAGGGACGTTGATGATGTCTCCGCCCCGGCGCAACGCCATGGGTTTGACGGAGGCGGTGACCAATAGCTGATGGCTGAGGTCTATGGCGAAGGTGCGAACATGAAAAGACGGTATTGATGCGTGCTGGATGAGTTCCGGGGCGCCGGTTTTCTGATCAATGGCAAATACTGCGATGCTGTTCTCCCCGCCACCGAACGCTTTCCCACCGTGATGATCCACTTTCCAGTCGGAGCGGTTGATCACGTAAACGGTTTTTCCGTCGGGATGAACATGAATGGCGCCGGCCAGTTGCCGCGGTCGCTTTCCCTTGGGGTCAGCTAGGATTTCCCGGATGAAATTGGGTTCCGCACCCGGTCTGTCTTCGTCGTCCAGCTCGAACATCTGTAACTGGTTTTGACGCTCCAGCGATGCGTAAAGCCAGCGCTGTGAGGGGTGGAAATCGACATGCCGCGGGCCGAAGCCATAACCCCAGTTGGGTGCTGATACGGCCAGCGCAGACAACTGGCCGTCCTTCATGCTGAACACGCGCAGCGCACCCGGGTCTTCCGGCTTCTCATGTTCTGCATCGTTGCCACGGTCTACGAGTACTGCGGCCCTTCCTGATGGCGTGGCCAGCACCTGATGCGGATAGTGTCCGTAGTCGAGTCTCTCGCGCTGACTGCATTCTTCGCCTATGGTGCCGTCCGCATTGATGGGGTTAACGGTCAATCCGGTTCGCGGGAGGTTATGTGCACTCAGCAGGAACTTACCGGCCGGATCGGTGCAGATATGGACCGCACGCGTGTATTGGGCACGAGGCTCGCCGTGGGCCGTCAGTTTGCCGCTGACAGGATCGATGCGATAAGTGCAGACATGATTGCGCTCCCCCTTCAGGCCTGGCCCGCGATTGCTGGTGGCCAGGTAGAGATAACGTCCCGACGGATGCGGCCATGCGTACTGGACATGCGCAGGAACGCGTACAGACTCGCAACGCTCAAGCGTTCCCAGGTCGGCGTTTATTTCGTAGCGAATGACTTCATCGTCGATTGCGCTGTAAAGAACGGATTTTTTGCTCATGTTGGTCTGGTGAGATTTTGCCGGATGCCGTGGACGCTCAACCTTCTTCCGACTGGATGATCGTGCCTTGCACATCAAGCGCTTCGATATCGCTGGCGCTGTAGCCGGCCTCACGCAGGACCGCTTTGGTGTGTTGGCCCATTTTCGGGGGTTGCTGTCGTACCCGTGGTTTTCGACCGTCCATATCCAGAGGCAATCCCGGAATCTTTGCAACTTTCCCGGTCGGCAAGGTGATATTGAGCATACGTCCGCCTTCGTTGAGGTGACGATCCTCAAACAGATCCCCCGGCTTGGCCAGCGGTCCGAAAGGAAGTTTCAGTTTTTCAAGTTTGGCAACCAGGCTTTCGAATGTTTCGGCAGCGAACTTGGCGGTTACCATCGGCATTATCCGGTCCCGCGCCTGGGCGCGTTTCGGATTCGTGCTCAGCGTTTCATCCGCCAATAGTTCTTCCACGCCGAACCCGGTGCAGAAGCTGCGCCAGTGGTTGTCGCTGGTGATGCCCACGAATACGGTTTTTCCGTCGGACGTCTGAAAGGGGTCATAGACCGCCCATGAGCTGGCTTTTTCCGGCATCGGAGGCGGCGCCTTGCCGGTAAGCGCCTGTTGCCCCATATGCTGTGCGACAAGGAAGGCGGTGGATTCAAAAAGCGCGCTTTGCACCAGTTGCCCTTTGCCGGTGTGCTCCCGTTCGCGCAATGCGGCCATGATGCCGATTGCGCCGAACATGCCGCCCATGATGTCGATCACGGAGGCGCCGGCACGCAGGGGCATGCCGGACGGGCCGGTCATGTAGGCGAGGCCGCCCATGAATTGCACGATTTCATCAAGCGCCGCGCGTTTTTCGTAAGGCCCCTCAAGGAAGCCTTTGAGGCTGCAGTAGATCAGGCGCGGGTTAACTTTCGAAAGCGCTTCATACCCGAGACCGAGGCGGTCCATGGTGCCGTAGGCGAAGTTTTCAATGAGGGCGTCGGCCCCTTCAACCACTTTCAGGATTGCTGCTTTTCCTGCTGCAGATTTCAGGTCAATCGACATGCTGCGCTTGTTGCGGTTGAACACCGGGAATAACGCGGAGCCGAAGCCGACATTGGCGCGTGTGCGGTCGCCTTCCAGCGGTTCGACCTTGATGACATCGGCGCCGAGGTCTGCCAGGACCATGCTGCTCGATGGACCCATGACGGTATGGCCGAACTCGAGGACCCGGACACCGTCCAGTGGCAGTTTTTTGGCGGCGTTTTTTTCAGAAGCATTGCTCATACGATTTTTTCTCTCAGTGCAGGGCCGCGCGCAGTTTATTCAGGCTGCCCCCGCGCATGACCGAACCAGGCAGCGGGTGGCCTACGATGTCCTCGGCAAGACGCGCGCATTCAAGCAGTTTCTCGAGGTCGATGCCGGTGCTGATCCCCATTTCCTCGCACATGAACACAAGGTCCTCGGTGCATATATTGCCGGCGGCGCTTTTGTGCCCGGCGAAAGGGCAGCCACCCAGACCGGCAACAGAGGCATCGAACATGTCCACACCCATTTCGAGGCCGGCATACGCATTCGCAATGGCCATACCGCGGGTGTCGTGCAGATGCAGGCTGATGCGAAGATCCGGATATACATCGCGGATTGCGCCGACCGTGCGTTTGATCGAAAGTGGCGTTGCCCATGCCATGGTGTCGGCGAGGGACACCAGTTCGATATCCACGCCGTGTTCAGCTGCAATCGCGTAGATTTGCCGGAGCTGGTTTACGACTTTCACGGGTTGTATGTCGCCTTCGAAATTGCAGCCGAACGCGGCCATGATGGAGCCCCGTTTTACGGGGATTCCGAGTTCCTTGTACATGCTCAGCACGCGGTGGTTGTAGGCTTCCTGTTCGCCGAATGTCTTGTTGTTGTTGCGTTTCAGGAATTGCTCCGAGGCGCACATTGCAATCCGGCCCTCGACTTTCAGGCGGCCGGAGGCCAGCGCACGGTCCAGGCCTTTCTCGTTGAGGACCAGCCCGGTGTACTCGACACCCGGCCGCGGCGTAATACCCTTCACCACAGCTTCGGCATCGGCCATACCCGGAACCCGCTTCGGGTTGACGAATGACACGATTTGCATGTGATGGATCCCGGTATCCGACAGTCCATCGATCAGTTCAATCTTGCGAGAGGTCGGAATGTCGCCTTTCTCGATCTGGAAACCTTCACGCGGACCTTCTTCGTTGATGTAAATGGTCTTAGGCAGATCGGACATATTGTGATCCTTTACAGTTAATCGGCGGTGATGCCGGCTTTGCGGATGAGGTCACCCCACTTGATGATCTCGCTCCGTACGAATTCGGAGGCTTCCTTCGGCGTGGTCGGCGTGACTTCGCCACCCTCCGACATCAGCTTTTCCTGGATATCCGGAATGTTCATGGCCGCAACAATGTGCTTGTTCAGCAGGTCAATCATAGCCGGGGGCGTTTTTGCCGGCGCCATGAAGACATGCCATGTGGTGACATCGAAGTTCTTCAGCCCCTGTTCCATTGCAGTGGGAACATCCGGCAGTTGCCGTGCACGCTTCGATCCGGTGGAGGCAATTGCCCGGATCTTTCCCTGACGGATCATACCTGCGGAAGAACCGATGGACGTCGCCATCAGGGTGATGCGACCGGCTTGCAGATCAAGCATCGCCGGTGCGGCTCCCTTGTAAGGCACATGCGTCAAATTGATTCCCGCTGCAACGTTAAGCAGATGGCCGTTGAGATGGCCTGCAGTGCCGATGCCTGCCGAGCCGTAGGTCAGGCCTTCTGGTTTCTTTTTCGCCAGCTCGACCAGATCCTTGAGCGTTTTGATCGGGGAACTCGGGCTCACGACCAGTACGGACGATGCCTTCTGCACTAAAGAGATGGCGGCAAAGTCGTTGATCGGGTCATAGGGATTTTTAGCCCGGAGAGCAGGCCCTATGGCGAGGTTGGCCGTTTGGCCCAGCCAGATTGTGTAACCGTCTGCCGGGGCTTTGGCGGCAAGTTCTGCGCCGATCGCGCCACCGGCCCCTGTCCGGTTGTCGATGACCACCTGCTGGCCGATCGATTCGGAGACCTTGGGTGATATCACGCGGGCATAAGTGTCAGTGCTCCCGCCGGGCGGGAAGGGGATGATGAGCCGTATTGGACGGGTGGGGTAGTTCTGGGCGCTGATCGCCTGGGGTATGGCAATGAGAGCTGAAATGATGCCAAGGCTGACGAATGCTGCAGCCTTCCGGACGCATTGGATACGCATGTTTCTCCCTGAATTATTGTTGACTGTCTTATTGGCGGGTAGTTTAAGCGCAATAATTTATGCATAGAAAATATTATGATTTGATACTAATTAGGCATTAAATGGATACCCATGAGGCTCCAGCAGATACGGTTGCTCTGTGAAATCATCGACCATGGATTCAACGTGTCCAAGGCGGCGACAGCCCTCCACACTTCCCAGCCCGGCGTCAGCCGCCAAATCCAGTTTCTCGCAACAGGGTATTCCGGTTGGAGTAGTTGGATCGACAGTCACCAGTGGCGAACAGTCGACTAGCCGCAGTGCTTCGCGGACTTGGGCTCGAACGGATGCTTTATTGACTACGACGGCGCGACTTCTACCAGACAGTCGTAGTAGGTAGCCGCGCCGCCCATGTCCGCGACCGCCTGTGAAGTCAGTTCATTGGCGTTGCGTTTGTCCGGCGACAGTTTTTTCCACCACACCGAAGGCGCAGAAACCACGCCGCGCCGCACGCGGTCGGTAATCCGCGCGCGCACCGTGTATTCACCACGGTCGTTGAAAACGCGGACTGCGGCGTTTTCGGTAATGCCGCGTGCTGCGGCGTCATCGGGATGGATTTCCAGCGTCGGCACACCGGCGTCCTTCAGCGCGAAATCGAGATTGGCGAAGGATGAGTTCAGAAAATGCCGGTGCGGCGGGGAGATGAAAGCCAATGGATAACGCCGGGCCAGTTCGGTGTTGCTGTTCGCACTTTCGCGTGGCGGTGTGTAATTCGGCAGCGGATCGAGCCCCATCGCCTTGGCGGTTTCACTGTAGAACTCGCATTGGCCCGAAGGCGTCGGGAAGCCGCCCTGGGCAAAGGGTGCAGCCGGCACATTCAGCCGTTGCCAGCCGCGTTCCTTCAGTGATTCCCAGCTGATGCCTTTCAGCGCCGGCGCGGTGGAGTCCAGCGCCTGACGGCAGATGTCTTCGTCGGAATCACGCAGGCAGGGGTCGTCAAAACCCATGCGCGCAGCGAGCAGGCGAAATACTTCGGCGTTCGGTTTGGCTTCACCGACCGGCGCAATCGCGGGTTGGCTGGCCTGCACATAGAGATGACCGTACGATTTGTGGATGTCGGTGTGTTCCAACTGCGTTGTGGCCGGCAGCAGGATGTCAGCGTAGTCGGCGGTGTCGGTCTGGAAAATCTCATGGACCACAGTGAACAGGTCTTCGCGCAGGAATCCGGCGATGACCTTGCGCGAGTCGGGGCAGACGGCGACCGGATTGTTGTTGTAGACATAGGCGGCCTTCACCGGCGGTTGCGCAGCAGTCAGCGCGTCGCCCAGCGCCGCGAGGTTGATGGTGCGCGGCTGGCCGCGCAGCAGGTCGGGGCGCTCCAGCGCGCGGTGATTGAATCCGTAAAAGTCGCTGGTGGCGAGCAGCACGCCGCCGGCTGCTTCGCGCCAGCTGCCGGTCAGCGCCGGCAGGCAGGTGATGGTGCGCACCGCCATGCCGCCGCCGGCGTGGCGCTGCAGGCCGTAGTTAACGCGGATCATCGCCGGCCGGCTGCGCGCGTATTCGCGGGCGAGCTTGATGATTTCTGCCGTCGTGATGCCGCAGATTACCGCGGCGCGCTGCGGCGTCCACTCGCGCACGCGGGCGGCGAGTTCGGCGTAACCCAGCGTGTGTTGTTGGACGTAATCGGCGTCGGTGAGTCCTTCACCGATGATCACGTGCATCATCGCCAGTGCCAGCGCGGCATCGGTGCCGGGGTAGGGGGCGATGTGCTGATCGCATTTTTCCGCGGTTTCATTGCGCCGCGGATCAATGATCACCAGTTTCGCGCCGCGGCGTTTGGCCTGCTGGCAGCGCGACCAGAAATGCAGATTGGAGATCACCGGGTTGGAGCCCCAGATGATGATCAGCTTTGAGTGTTCCGCCTGTTCCGGATCGCTGCCGACAGAACCGCCCAGCGTGATTTTCGAGCCGACCTTGCCGGCCGAGGCGCACAGTGTGCGTTCGAGCAGGCTGGCGCCGAGGCGATGGAAAAATCGCCGGTCCATCGAGGCATAGCTGACCATGCCCATGGTGCCGGCGTAGCTGACCGGCAGGATCTGCTGCGGATCTTCGGCGGCAATGACCTTGAATCGGGTGGCGATGGTGTCCAGCGCCTCATCCCAGGAGATACGCGCAAAGCGGCCTTCGCCTTTGGCGCCGATACGCTTCATAGGGTAAAGGATGCGTGACGGCGCGTAGGTACGGTCGAGATAGCGCGCGACTTTGGTGCACAGCGTGCCGGCGGTGAACGGCATGTCGCCGCCGCGCACTGATACTGCCTTGCCGTCCTCGACCGCGATTTCCAGCGCGCAGGTGTCGGGGCAGTCGTGCGGGCAGGCGGCTTTGACGATGCGGCGGTGCGGCGCGGGGTCGTTCATGGCGGTGGTGGCTTTCAAAACGCCATCATAATCCCGATGGCTGCCAACGTATTTTGCAGTCCGAATCCGGTATCATCGCCCGGCAGCTATTCATCAATTCCCAACTGGAGATTGACCATGTTTTCGATGATTCAAACGCGCCGCACTTTGCTGGCGTTCGCACTGTGCTGTTTCACCGCAGCCGCAATGGCGCAAGCGCAGCCTGCCGCCAAGCCTGCATTCGAGCCCGAAGTCGGCCAGGCCGGCAAGGACGTGGTCTGGGTGCCGACCGCGCAGGGTCTGGTGGACCGCATGCTCGACATGGCGAAACTGACACCGAAAGACATTCACTACGACTTGGGTTCCGGCGACGGCCGCACGGTGATTACCGCCGCCAAACGCGGCGCAACCGCTTATGGCGTCGAATACAACCCGGACATGGTCGAACTGTCGCGCCGCAACGCGGCGGCGGCTGGCGTTACCGGCAAGGCGACGTTCATTCACGGCGACATTTTCGAAACTGATTTTTCGAAGGCGACGGTGATCACGCTGTTCCTGCTGCCCGACCTCAACGTCAAACTGCGTCCGACCATCCTCAACATGAAGCCGGGCACGCGGGTGATTTCCAACTCGTTCACCATGGGCGACTGGAAATCGGATGAAACCCAGGGCGCCAAGGGCGAGTGCAGCAGCTACTGCACGGCCTATATGTGGATCGTCCCGGCGAAAGTCGACGGTGTGTGGAAATCCGGCAATGATGAAATCAAGTTTGCCCAGGAATTCCAGATGGTGCAGGGTTCGGTCAGCAGCGGCGGCAAACTGTCCAATGTGCAGCTGGGCCGCCTGCGCGGCGATGACATCAGCTTCACCGCAGGCGAGGCGCGCTACACCGGCAAGGTCAACGGCAATCGCATCGACGGTACGGTGACGGCCGCCGGCAAAACCACGCCGTGGACGGCGACCCGCGCCAAATAACTGGCGCCACAGGAGCCCTGCAACAGCATGAAAAAAAGTGACCGCGGTTACGCGGATTTGCATGACCACCTCGATGCGCTGCGCCAGCGCGGCTTGCTCGTCGAGGTAGACCGTCCGATCGACAAGGATGCGGAGATGCATCCGCTGGTGCGCTGGCAGTATGTCGGTGGCATCGAAGAACATGAGCGCAAGGCTTTCCTGTTCACCAATGTCGTCAATGCGCAGGGGCGGAAGTACAAATTCCCTGTGGTAGTCGGTGCTTTCGCCGGCAACCGCGAGATCTACGGCGTCGGCATGGGCGCGCCGCTGGAAGAAGTGCAGCAGCGCTGGGACAAGGCCATCGCCAATCCGATTCCGCCACGTGTCGTTGAGACCGGGGCCTGTCAGGAAGTCGTCATCACCGGCGATCAACTCCTGGGTGAAGGCAACGGCCTCGATGCGCTGCCGATCCCGGTGTCGACGCCGGGTTTTGACGGTGCGCCGACGCTGACGGCAACCAATGTCATCACCAAGGATCCGGAAACCGGCATTCAGAATCACGGCACCTACCGCGCGGGGCTGAAGGCGCCGGACCGCATGGTCGTGCGCATGGCGACGCGGGTCGGCGGCGCCGGCGGTTACCGGCATTACCAGAAACACCAGAAACGCGGCGACAAGACCATGCCGGTGGCGATTGTGCTCGGCGCGCCGCCCTGCGTGGCCTTTGTCGCGCCGATGAAGTTGCCGATTGATCTCGATGAGGTGGGTGTGGCCGGTGGTGTTGCCGGTGCGCCGATCAATGTGGTCAGGGCGAAGACGGTCGATCTGCTGGTGCCGGCCGATGCCGAAATCGTCATTGAAGGGCTGATTGATCTGGAACATGTCGAACCCGAAGGCCCGTTCGGCGAGTCGCATGGTCATGTTGCGCTGGAACAGTTCAACATGCCGATGCGCGTGACCGCGATCACCCATCGCAAGGATGCAATCGTCGCTTCGTACCTGAGCCAGGTCACGCCCAGCGAGTCGAGCGCGATCAAGCGCGTTTCCTTCGAGCCGATGTTCCTGTCGCATCTGCGCAATACGCTGGGCCTGAAAACCGTGAAACGCGTGACGCTGCACGAACGCATGACCGCGCTGCGGCGCATGACCATCGTCACTGTTGAGCAGGGCACGCCGCGCAGCGAAGTGTGGCGCGCGCTGTACGGCATGAGCGCGTTCAAGGCCGATTGCGGCAAGATCGGCATCGCGGTCAACGAGGATGTTGATCCGGAGAATTCCGACGCGCTGTTCTGGGCACTGGCCTTCCGCATGAATCCCGCCGAAGACCTGCAGATACTGAAACACCGCAGTGGTGGCCATGGTCCCGAGCGCGAACACGAGACCGACGAGGAAGACGCGACGCTGCTGATTGACGCAACGACCAAGGAAGTGCTGCCGCCGTTTGCATTGCCCAAGCGCGAATACATGGAACGTTCGCGCCAGATCTGGGAAGAGATGGGCCTGCCCAAGCTGCGGCCGCAGTCGCCGTGGTTCGGTTCGCCGGTCGGCGACTGGCTGACGGTGTGGGATGAAGGCGGCAAACGCGCCGCGACCGGCGCTTATCTGGAGAACGGCCGCATCAGCGAGAAGGCGGTGCGCAAGGGCTTGCGGCCGGAGACCAGTTACCGGCCGGATAAAGATCAGAAAAAATAAGCCGCAGTAAATAAGCGGTAATGCCGGAAACCATAAGTATTTGATTTTATTGACTATTTATTCACGCCCCCCGGGCGTGCCCTTGGCCGCCCGGTTCGGTGAGCTTCATGCAAAGACGCCGGATGGACGCTGGTGCCCGATCTGCGCGACCATGCAATCCGCACTGCAAGATACTGTGCGGTTTTTGAGGGGCAGGCGGCGGATGTGACTTTCACTCGCCGCAAGCGCCGGACATTCAAATCAGACAACGAGGAACGTCCATGTTCAAACATATCCTGATGCCCACCGACGGCACCGAACATTCCGAGCGCGCCGTCGCACGTGGCATCGAACTGGCCAAACTTTGCGGTGCCAAGGTGACCGGCATCCATGTCATGCAGGATTACCGGATGATGCTCGGACCCGAAGGGCTGGTGCCCTCGGAACTGGACGAAGGCATGGAAGCGCGCGACAGCGAGCGTGCCGCGAGCTTTCTGGCCTTCGTGCAGAAAACCGCGGATGTAGCGGGCGTGCCCTGTGAAACGATCATGGTCAAGGGCATGCAGCCTTATGATGCCATCGTTGATGCCGCCAATGATCGCGGTTGCGACCTGATTGTGATGACTTCACGCCACCGCAAGGGTCTGGTGTCGATGCTGCTCGGCAGCGAGGCGAGCCGGGTGCTGCATCGCGCATCGATTCCGGTGCTGACGTTCCGTGCGTTGATGAGTGCGGATCATCCTGAAAAACCAAACCCCCGGTCCTGACCGGTCCTGCAGTTTCAGGCGTAAAAAATCCGCAGGCCATGGCCTGCGGTTTTTTTGAGGCAGGTGGTTTATTGCACCTTGATACCGGCCGCCGTGACCAGTTTTTTCCACTGCTCGACTTCGCGGGTGATGGTCGCGGCGAATTCCTGCGGCGTATTGCCTTCGGCTTCCATGCCCTGCTTGAGGAAGGATTGGCGGATGTCGTTGCGCGCGAGGATCTTGACCGTTTCGGCGTGCAGGCGGTCGATCACCGGCTTCGGCGTTTTCGCCGGTGCCAGCATGCCGACCCAGGACGCGTGCTGGTAACCCTTGACCCCGGCTTCCGCCACCGTGGGCAGTTCCGGGATCGCCGTGCTGCGTTTGGCGCCGGTCACCGCGAGTCCACGCAGTTTGCCGCTGCGGATGTGCGGGATGCCGGTGGAACTGGTGGCAAAGTTGACTTGCACTTCGCCGCCGAGCAGCGCCGTCATCGCCGGCGAGCCGCCTTTGTACGGCACCATCAGCATTTTGGTCTGGCTGGTGTGCTGGAACAGTTCGATGGCGAGATGCGTGCTGGTGCCGATGCCGCTGAAACCAGCGGCGATCTGGCCCGGTTTGGCTTTGAGCAGGGTCACGAATTCAGCGATGGATTTTGCGGCGACAGCCGGATGCACCGTCACGATATGCGGCAGGTCGACGATCTGGGTGATCGGCGCAAAATCGCGAACCGGATCGAAGGGCAGGTTGCTTTGCAGCGCCGGGGTGATGGTCAGTGATGCGGCGATGACCAGCAGCGTGTAACCGTCGGCTGTGGATTTGGCCACGGTCTCGGTGCCATTGAGGCTGCCGGCACCGGGACGGTTGTCGACAACGATGATCTGCTTCAGTGATTCCGTCAGCTTGTCGGTGAGCACGCGCGCGGCGACGTCGGTGGAACCACCGGCGCTTTGCGGCACGATGACGCGGATCGGGCGCGACGGATAATCCGCAGCCCCGGCGCCCATGACAGCGGCCAGCGCAGCCGCCCCCAGCACAGTGACGATGAGACGGGACTTTTTCATCGGTTTCTCCTCGGTAGTTTTATTATGGGTGTTCAGTAATTATTCGCCATCATAGCCCGGCAGCACGCGGGCATCGATGACGCAGACGCCGCCGGCTTTGACGATGGCGATGCCGCGCTCGATCGCCGGCTGCATGTCGGCCATTTGGGTGACCGGACCGATGCCTTCGGCGCCCTGCGCGCGCGCCATCGCCGCGATGTCGATGTCCGGATCGTTGATCTTCTGGCCGATCCACGCGTTTTCCGGAGGACGGCCGCGATACTCGGCGACATGGCCCTGGTGGCGTTCGTCATTGAAAAACGAACGGTTGTTGCAGATGATCATCAGGCAGGGAATCTGGTAGTGCACTGCGGTCCACACCGCGGTGTTGCCCATCAGGAAGTTGCCGTCGCCCATCAGGCCGATGGGAATGCGGCCGCTGCCTTTGAGTGCCAGTGCCGCGCCAATGGTCAGGCCGGGGCCGGCGCCGACGCCGCCGCCGCCGTCAAAGCCGAGGTAATCCAGCGGGTGACGGAAGTGCGTGTAGGCGCCGCTCCAGCCCAGCGGCAGGTGGGTAATGCTGATGTCCTGCTTGCCGACCGCGGCATTGAAAGCATGGGCCAAGCCCTTCAGTGCCAGCGGCTCGCCCGGGGCGCCTGCCAGGGCATAGGCAGGTCCTTCGATCTTGCGGGGGCGCGCAGTGACGGCCGCAGTCAGTAACGGCACGGCGGCGTCGGGTTCGCAGTTCATCCACACGTCGGCCGGCGGTAGCGCCTGGTAATCCATGCTCCAGCCGCGATGCAGGTGGCTGTCGCAGGAGATGTTGATGATTTTGGCGTTGACCGGCTTGTCGCCGAAGGTCTGCTTCAGCGCGCCGGCGAGGTCCAGCCAGTCGAGCGCGAGAATCACGTCGGCCTCGGCCAGGGTTTTTTTCGCGGCCGGCACCAGGCGGTTGGCCGGCGGCGCGGCGTGCAGTCGGTGGTCGGTGGGGAAGGATGCTGCCAGCTTGATCTGGGTGATCACGCGCATGTCGAGCTTCTCGGCGAGCGCGACGCGGGCGTTCCAGTGGTCGAGCTGTCGCGAGCCGCGGCCGCATAACATGACCGGATTCTTCGCGTTCGACAGCAGTTTCGCCGCAGCTTCAAGTTCGCTTTCGGACGGACGCACCATCGGCGGCGGCGCGTAGCGCGCCATGTCGGGCATGGTCAGCGGTGCCTCGAGCTTCTCTTCCTGGATGGTGACGTCGAGGTTCACGTACACCGGCGCACGCGGCGCGGTGAGCGAGAGTTGCGCGCCGCGGATCATTGCTTCGACCGCAGCGGCAACCGAACCCGGCTGGTTGTCCCATTTGGTGAAATTGCGCACCAGCGCGGCCTGATCGGAGCAGGTGTGGATCCAGTCGATCCACGGCCGGCGCTTGGCGGCATCCCAGGGACCGGTGGCGCCGAGGATCAGCATGGGCGCGCGGTCGCACCAGGCATTGAATATCGGCATCGACGCGTGCATCAGGCCGACGTTGGAATGCAGGCCGACGGCCATCAGCTTGTTGCTGGCCTTCCAGTAACCCTGCGCGATCGAGGCGGCGTTTTCATCATGAAGGCACAACACCATCTGCGGTTTTTTGTTGCCGAGGTAATTGACCAGGCTGTCGTGCAGGCCGCGGTAACTCGCACCAGGATTCAGCGCGATGTATTCAATGTCCAGCGCGCGCAGCGTGCCGGCAATGACGTCGCTGCCGTAGAGGGCGTCGCTGGCGGCGGAAGGCGTCGGGGTTTCGTGTTTGATGGCGTTCTTGTTTTGGTCGGTCACGATGGGTCCTGTTGTTAAGGTCAAAATCAAAAGCAGCCACAGAGGGCACGGAGGACACAGAGAAAAACCAAGGCCGGTATTTGCGAGGCCTGCGAGTCCCGGGCGACTTCAACTGTCGCACGGGCCGTCAACAACCCGGGAAATCTCGGTGTTCTCTGTGCCCTCTGTGGCTAAAAAGGTTTTTGTTTCAGGTTTCAGTCTCAATCCACCGTGGCGCCGGAAGCTTTGATCACCTGCGCCCATTTGCTGAATTCGGTTTGCAGGAATTTCGCGAACACCTCGCGTGAACTGCCGACGGCGACGCTGCCGCTGTTCTTCATGCGTTCCTTCATGTCGGCGCTTTGCATGATCCTGACGGTGTGGCCGTTGAGGACGTTGAGTATGTCTGGAGAAGTGCCCGCAGGAGCGAGCACGCCGTACCACTGGCTCGATTGATATCCCTTCAGTCCGGACTCGGAAACCGTGGGCAGTTCCGGCAGCGCCGGCAGACGTTCCAGCGACGTCACACCCAGCGCGCGCACGCGGCCGGACTGGATCAGCGGCAGCGCCGTCAGCGCCGGCATGAACATTGTGCTGACTTCACCTGAGAGTATCGCGGTGATCGCCGGGCCGGTGCCGCGGTAGGGCACGTGGACCATTTTCGTGTTGGTCTGGGTCTTGAACAGTTCACCGGCGAGATGCGGCGTGCTGCCGCTGCCCGAGCCGGCAAACAGGATGTCGCCGGGGCGGGCCTTGGCGAAGGCGATCAGTTCGCGGACGTTTTTCACCGGTAGCGACGGATGCACGACGAGGATGTTTGGTGCGTGCGCGAGCAGGCTGATCGCTTCGAAGTCCTTGATCGGGTCATACAGCGATTTCGCATACAGCGTCGGGCTGGTGACGAAGTTCGCGCCGTTGACCATCAGCGTGTAGCCGTCCTTCGGCGCCTTGGCGACCATTTCGCTGCCGATCATGCCGTTGGCGCCGGCACGGTTGTCGATCAGCACCGGACGGCCGATGGCCTCCGACAGTTTCTGGCCGAGCAGGCGTCCCGCGGTATCGACACCGCCGCCCGCCGGGAACGGCACGATGATGCGGATCGGCCCCGCGGGATAGTTCTGCGCGGTGGCGGATGCGGCAATACCCAGCAACACGGCGGCAAGTGTGCCGCGCAGTGTGGTGACTTTCATTGCAGGTTCTCCTCTGATTACTTCAAGCCGAGCAGTGCGGCGCCGGTATCCCAGCACACGGCGCGCCGCGCGGAATCATCCATCTCATTGTTTTTATTGATAAATTTAACGGGGTCCGGGTCGCGCAGCGGGAATGGATAATCGCTGCCCAGTGCGACCTGGCCGGCGCCGACACGCTCGATCAGGTAACGGAAGGCTGCGTCATCGTGCAGTACGGTGTCGTAATACAGATTGCCGGCGTACTGGCCCAGCGGATTCTTCACCGAACCTTTGGCGAACGGCGGTGCCGTGACGCGGCCGCGGTCGATGCGGCCGAACTGATAGGGCACGCAGCCGCCGCCATGCACCAGCAGCACGCGCAGTTTCGGGAAACGGTCGAACACGCCGCCCAGCAGCAGCGCTGCCGCTGCGAACGTCGTTTCACTCGGATTGCCGACGAGAATGTGTAAAAACAGTCTGCGTATCCGCGGCGGTACCGCGAGGTCGGCCGGATGAATGATTACCGGCACGTTGAGTTCCTGCGCCGCGGCCCAGAACGCATCGTACTGCGGTGCATCGAGGCCTTCTTCTTCAACGCGGGCGCCGATCTGCACCGCGCGATGGCCGAGCTTCTGTACGGCGTAGCGCAGTTCATCGGCAGCAACGGCGGCGTCCTGCAGCGGCACCATCGCCGCGGCGGCGTAACGATCGGGACGGCGCGCCACCATCTCAGCGAGCGTTTCATTTTGCGCGCGGGCCAGCCACTGACCGGCTTCCGTCGGCAGGTGATAACCGGCCAGATCCATCCAGCCGGCGAGCAGTTGCACATCGATGCCGGATTCGTCCATCCACTTAAGTCTTGCCGCTTCGTCATTCAACGGGGCGATCAGCGGCATGCCGGTCAGGCGGCCGCCGACGGCAATGCGTGTGGCGCCGTCTTCACCATTGACGATTTTGACGCCGTGTTTTTCGCCGTCGGCATTGATGCGCTCGACCAGCGGCTGGCCGACATGGTGGGCGTGGATGTCCAGGCAGCGGGTAATGCCCGCTTGACCTACTGCGCGATCGTTGCGCGGCGTCGCGTGCTCGCTCATGTCTCGCCTAACTCCAAGTTATGTCTCGACATTCGCTGCGCGGCTCCTTGCGCAACGATCTGCTCGCGACGGTCCTGCGGGCATTACCGGGTTGGTTTGTTGTGCTCATGCGGCACGACTGATGACTTCGCGGATGCGCGCGACAATGTCCTGCGGTTTTTCGGTCGGCGTGATGTGACGGCCACCGGGGAGTACGGTCAGCGTCGAGCCGGCAATGCCTTTGTGCAGTACTTCCGCCATGGCCACCGGCGTCGCGTAATCCTCTTCGCCAACCACCACCGCAGTTGGCACCTTGATCGTGGCCAGTCCCGTGCGCAGGTCGCCGTCACCGAGCATTTCGCAGGTTTTGACGTAGCAGTCGACATTGTTGTCGAGGAACACCTTGACCAGACGATCCACAATGTCTTTCTGGTCGGCGCGGAACGCATCGCCGAACCAGCGGCCGGTCTGGAATTCAACCAGCGCCGCCATGCCTTTTTCCTTGCCGGTGGCGCCGCGTTCACGCCAGACCTTGGGCGCGTCTTCGCCATACCAGGCGGTGGTGTCGATCAGCACCAGGCCGGTGGTGCGTTTGGGATATTCGATGGCGAAGGCCTGCGCCACCATGCCGCCCATCGAGCAGCCGCCGACGACGGCGGATGGCCATTGTACGTGATCCATCAGTTCGGCGAGGTCGCGCGCGAACAATTGTGGTGTGTAGGTGGTCAGCGGCTGGCCGGAGCGGCCATGGCCGCGGCAGTCCCAGGTCAGTACCTGCGCATCGCGCGACAGTTCCCGTGCGACGTCGTCCCAGATGCTGCGGTCCAGCGCCAGTGAATGCACCAGTGCGACGCGCGGCGCATTGGCGCCAGCGCCGTTGTGCAGGGTGTAGGCGATTTCGCAGCCGTCGGAGGTTTTGAAGCGGTCAGCCATTTGCAGGTTCCTCGTGTGACGTTGTTTTGAGTTTGATTATTTCTGCTGTGCAGCGCGTTGCCAGGCGCGGATCAGCGTGCGCGCGCCGATCTCCACCGCCATATTGCGTTTGTACATCGCCGAACCGCGGACATTGCTCAGCGGTTGCGCAAGGTCGCGTACCGGCTGGACCGCGGCACGGATCTTCGCTTCGTCAAAAGCACAGCCGTTCAGCGACGACAGATCAACAATGATCGGCTTCCAGCCGACCGCGCCGACGACCAGACGGGCAGCGACGCATTTGCCGCTTGCGTCCAGTGTCACGGTTGCTGCCGCATTGGCGGTCGGCGTTTCCATCACGCCGCGCGGCAGGAACTTGTGGAAGGCCGAACCGCTGCGTGCGGGCAGGGCATCGACTTCGATGGCGATGACCATCTCGTCCTTGGCAAAACGTTTGTCGAAGGCTTCAGCCAGTGCCCAGGTTTTTTGTCCGGCCGGCGATGCGGTAACCACGCGACCGTTGACGCCGACCAATGCCACCGGCAGATCGAAGCCGCCAATCAGCGGGCCGACGCTACCGCCGACGGTCGTCATCTGGCGCACGCGGGTATGACCTGCGGCGTCGAGCGACTCAGCCAGCACGGCCCATTGCTCGCGCAGTTTGGGCAGTTCATACAGCGTCTGCTGGTTCACTGCGGCGCCGATGCGCAGCATGCCTTTGTTTTCAATGCCGATTTTCAGCAGTTCCGGGATGCGGTTGACGACCATCAGCCGTTTTGACTGCGGATAACCCGTGCGTTCGCGGCGGATCGCGTGCGACATGCCGCCCGAAACAATCGCGGTGTCGCCTTCGCTGTAGAACTTGATGGCCTCGTCCAGTGTTTTTGGTTGCAGCAGTTCCGGTTTGAACGGCCGTACGCCCGAAGGCCGGCCGGTGACCAGCCGCGACCATACGCCCCCCTTGGGTGGTGCCGGCGGCGTTTTGTCTTCGTCGACATACAGTTCGGGGTGCAGCGCGCGATGGATTTTCTCGGCAGTGATCGGCAGTGCGTAGATACGCACGCCGACGGCGTCGGAAATGGCATTGGCGATGGCTGCGGGAATTGCATCGAGGCCGATTTCACCGAGACCCTTGGCGCCGAACGGACCTGACGGTTCATAGGAATCGGCAAAGGCGACATGCATCTTCGGCACGAAATCGGCAGAAGGCAGCGGGTAGTCGATGTACTGCGGATCGGTCGGCGTACCCTGATGCCAGTCGAAATGTTCGATCATCGCCAGGCCGATGCCCTGCACGACCGCGCCTTCGACCTGACCTTGCGCAGCCGAAGGATGAATCACCGTGCCGCAGTCGACGACGGCGGAGATTTCTTTCAAATGCACCTGGCCGGTGCCGCGATCGACTTCAACTTCAACCGCCTGCGCCGCAAAGTTGTAGGCACCGGATTCATTACCGTAGCGGCTATGGTCGGGGAACTCGGACGGATTGTCCCAGTTGCCGACGCCGACGATGGCTTCGCCGCCGCGTTTGTAGATGTTGGCGCGTACCACGGCGCTGATCGGCTTGAATTCGCTTTCGGCACCTTTGCGCGGGCCGATCTGGCCGTTGATGATGGTTAACTCGTCGACCGGTTTCTTGAACTGCTCGGAAGCGGCGGCCATCAGCTGCTTGTGCGCTTCGGCGGCGGCGCGTTTGACGGCGTTGCCGGCGACATAGGTGACGCGGCTGGCCAGCGCACCCAGCGAGTGCGGATGCACATCGGTGTCTGGCCGTGTGATGTCGATGTCCTCGTACGGCATGCACAATTCTTCGGCTGCGATCTGGCGCAGTACTGTCAGCGTGCCCTGGCCGATTTCGCCTTCACCGGTAATGATGGTGGCGCGACCGTCTTCGTTGATGCGCACGATCGCCGAGCTGCCGTCCCAGTCGCCGAAACTGCGGCGGCCGTTGACGTGCACGCTGCAGCCCATGCCCAGGCCGCTATTGGACTGCTTGTCCGTGCGCTTGTTTTCCCGCTTCTTTTTCCACTGGATCAGGTCGGCCGCCTTGTCGATGCACTGACGCAGTTCGCAGCTGGTGATCTTGTGGTTATGCGGCGAGACATCGCCTTCCTCGACGGCGTTCAGGCGCAACAGGTCGACCACGTCCATCTTCAGTTTTTCGGCGGCGAGGTCCCAGGCCTGCTCGACCGCCCAGTCGGCCGACGGATTGCCGAAGCCGCGGAATGCGCCGGTTGGCACCAGGTTGGTGTAGACCAGCGTCGATTTGGCGCGGGCGTTCGGATATTTGTACAGCGCATCGTGGCGCACCGTGGCGGCGCCGAGAATGGCCTGCGACTTGCCGGTATAGGCGCCGTTGTCGGCCCACATGCGGATTTCCTTGGCCAGCACCTTGCCGGCCTTGGAGAAGCCCAGGCGCACCCAGTAGCGCATGGGCATGCGTGGATGGCTGGCGAGGAATTCTTCTTCGCGGGTGTGGATCAGCTTGACCGGGCGGCCGGCCTTGCGCGCGAGAATGGCCGCGATTACCGAGCAGTTGTCATCGCCGGACTTGCCGCCGAAACCACCGCCGACTTCGGTCTGGATCACGCGCACCTGCGCTTCGGGCACGCCCAGGGCGACGGCGTAACGGCCGCGGGCGAGGAAGGGCGTCTGCGTGTTGCACCACATGGTCACGCGGTTACTGGTCCAGTGCGCAACGCAGCCGATGGTCTCCAGCGAGGAATGCCATTGCCGGATCGAATCCCAGGTACCTTCGACGACGACGTCGGAGGCCTTGAAACCGGCATCGACTTCGCCGCGCTCAAACGCAAATTCGTGCGCGACATTGCCCGGTGCATCGTCATGAACCAGCGGCGCGCCGGGCGCCATCGCTTCATCCAGCGAAAACACCGCGGGCAGCGGTTCGTACTGAACAACAATGCGGTCGACCGCGGCGCGCGCGGCTTCCGGATCGGTGGCGGCGACGGCGGCGACTTCATCGCCGACATAACGCACGCGGCCGATGGCCAGCGGATAGAGATCGGGACGGAAGGCACCCCATTTGCGCTTGGCGGTGTCTTCGCCGGTGACCACCGCCTTGACGCCGGGCATCGCACGCGCGGCGCTGGTGTCGATGGACAGGATGCGCGCGTTGGCATGCGGGCTGCGCAGCACGGCGGCGTACAACATGCCGGGCATGTGCAGGTCGGCGACATATTGCGAGGCGCCGGTGACTTTCGGTTGCGCATCGGTGCGCGGCACGTCCTTGCCGACGACCAGCAGGCCGGATTCGAACTTCGGGTCGCGCAGATTCTGGTGGCGGTTGCTCATGCTTTCCCCGCCTTTTTCAGCAGCGCCGATGCTTCGCGATAGGCGTCCATGATCTTGACGTAGCCGGTACAGCGGCAATACACGCTGTCCGCGCTTTCGCGGATTTCCTGTTCAGTGGGGTTGGGATTTTTTTCCAGCAGCGAAACGCATTGCATCACATGGCCCGGGATGCAGATGCCGCATTGCATCGCCGATTTGTTGATAAAGGCCTGCTGCACCGGGTGCAGGACGCCGGCCTGGTCGAGGCCCTCAACGGTACGCACATGGGTGCCGTCGCAAAGGGCGGCGAGTTGCAGGCAGGAGGAGATCGGCGCGCCGTCGATGATCACGGTGCAGGTGCCGCAGGCGCCGATGCCGCAGCCGTGTTTGGTTCCGGTGAGCTGCAGGTCTTCGCGCAGTACGTCGACGAGCAGGCGGTCGGGTGATTTGAGGTGAACTTCGACAGGGTCGCCGTTGAGCGTAAATTTGATCAGCATGTGGATGTGGCCGGAGGGTGCGGAAAAGCCTCAAATTATAAGGGTACGTTCCGGCCGGTGTTCGCCCAATTTGGGTGAATTCCCGGGCAAGGACGACCAGACTGTGGCCCGCGCTTGCCCTGTTCCTGTGGCTCGGCTAAGCTGGTTTTCACCGTAGCGCACGACCAAGCAAAACGTCCAGATTTTGCGGCACGCGCCGGCCTACCCAGGAGAGAGAACATGTTAAAGACGGTCATGACGCCGGCTCCGGCGTTCCGCAGCATCGCATTTGCCCTGCTCGGGTGCATCGCACTCGCCGGCTGCCAGTCCCGTGGTCCCGATCTGGTGCTGGATGCTCCCGACGGCCCGGCCAAGCGCATGGTCACGCAGGGCGCGGCGAAAAAGATCATTGCGCAGAACCTCACCAGCTGTGCCAACACCAATCCCAAAATGAATCTGCGCGTTGCCGGGGTGGGCGAGATTACCGCCACCGACGGCACGGTGATTACGGTGCCCGCAAATACCGCTTTGCAGCGCAAGGAAGGGCCGCTGTCTTATGACCTGTACAACGAATGCAACAAGGTCCTGCCGGCGAATGCCGCTGCGGTTTCCACCGACAAGGTGCCGGTGATCGAAATCGATTCGGATGGCGAGGTGGTGACCGGTTTCATCGTTGCGGACAATTACTACGAACTGTATGTGAACGGCAAGCTGGTTTCCGTCGACAACACCCCGTACACGCCGTTTAACTCGGCCATCGTCAAGTTCAAGGTCAAGCGCCCCTACACGATGGCGTTTCTGCTGGTGGACTGGGATGAGCAACTCGGGCTTGGCGTCGAAGCCATGGCGCGCCTTAACGAGACTTGGTACCTCGGCGACGGCGGGTTGATTGCCAAGTTCAGCGACGGCACGGTGACCGACAGCTCCTGGAAGGCGCAGACCTTTATGGTCGGCCCCCTGGACAGCCCGAGCGATGTGGTGGAAAAAGGCAATGTGCATTTTTACGACAAGCTCGGTCGTACCTATCCCCATGTGAAGAGGCCTGTTTGCCGTGAAAACTGCTACATGGTGCATTACGCCTATCCGAAAAACTGGCAGTCGAAGACGTTCAATGACACCAACTGGCCGCGCGCCTATGAGTACACCGACGAGGAAATCGGCGTGACGACCCTGACCGCATACACCCGCTACCCCGAGTTTTTTGAGGGTGCGCGCTGGATCTGGTCGTCGAACCTCGTTTATGACAATGTCGTCATTGCACGCAAGGTCGTGCGCTGAAGCAGATGCGGGGCCGGGCACCAGCCCCGCATTTTTAACCGGTTGAGGATGTCTCATTGATCAACGAAAAAATCAAAGTCCGCGTCACTGAAACAAAGCAGCTGATGGACGTTGTGGTGTACGACAAACGGCCTTCGTCGATCCAGGTGGTGCTGGGCAGTGGCGTGCACAGCGTCAAATGCGAACTGACGCCCACCCGCAACGGGATGGCTTATGCCGGTTCGGTGATGGGGCGGGAAATCGTTTATGAACGCAGCCGCGAACAGGTTGAAGCGGATATAGAACGCCTCAATCCCAGGGAATTCCGGCGCTGAACTGCGGTTTCAGAGCGCGCGCGCCAGCAGTATCGAAAAGCCTGCAGCGGCGATCACGCCGAATGTCAGTGCCATGCCCGTTACGCGGTAACGGAAGTTCTCCCGGGTTTGACTGACGCCCCAGGCATGCAGCAGCCGCCCGCACAGCAGGGCCAGGCATAGCGCATGCACCCACACAGCGGGCGCGCCATCCATTTCCACGAAAAAGACCAGCAGCAGCGCGAGTGGTATGTATTCCGCGAAATTGGCATGCACTCGCATCGCGCGCCGCAGTTCGGCATTGTCGCCGTCGCCGACCGCCACGCGATGCCGGCGCCGCAGCCGTATGGTGCGGACGCTGAGCGCGATGAACAGCAGGCCCAGCAGGGTGGCGTAAATCGGCGTCACGTTCATCGTGGTCGGCTACGGTTGGGCGAGTGGCGAAGCGGAATTCTATCCCGCCGGTTCAGAACTCGCGGGTCACCGCGATATCGCGCATTACGGCGTCCGGGGTATGGTGGTGCGCTGCCCGGGCGCGTGCCGCCGGGTCATCGCGGTCGCAGGCCTCCAGGTAGGATCCCAGTTCACGGGCATGGGCAATGACTGCGCGGCCGAAACGCACGCGTGCTGTTGAATAATGCGGCAATGCCTGCAGCGGGTCGTTGTCGTGACGGTTCAGCAAACTGGCCAGCGTCAGTGCATCACCTGCGGCCTTGGATACCCCCATGCCGACATGAGGGCGCGCAACAAAAGCGGCGTCGCCCAGCATCGCTACGCGGCCGTATGCCATGTCCGGCGACTCCAGGTCGAAGATCGCCTGGAAAAACGGCTGGCGGGTTTTTTCGACGACTTCGGCAAATTGCGGCGACAGGTGTTCTCGCGCGGCTGCGCGCATGGCGTCCAGCACTGCGGGACGGATCAGCGGCGGCGGTATCGCCATGTCATGGCGCCTGCCGTGGATGTCGGTGCACAGGTCCGGCAGTTCGCGCCCGGCATGAGTCGGGCGATACCAGACATAGTTGAAGGAGCGTTCGCCCTGGCGCGTGGAGTTGCCGAATCCGGCGACCGGATAACCCAGTATGTGTTCGCGCGGCGCCAGACTGAATGCGAACTTCGGAAACAGGTCGCGGTGGGTTTCCGGCGTCAGCAGGTTTTCATCGACCAGCCCGCGCCACGCGATGTAACCCGCGTAATGCGGACGCGAGTCCGGCGCCAGTTGACCGCGCACCGAGGAGCGGATGCCGTCGGCACCGATCAGAAGATCGCCTGCGGCGCTGAGGCCGTTGTGGAAAAGCGCGGTGACCGATGCGCTGTCCTGCTCGATGCGCATGCAGGCATGACCGAGATGATAACGCTCTGCCGGAAAGGCGCCCAGCAGCAGCGTGTGCAACCGGCCCCAGGTGGTCAGGCATTGCTTGATATCCAGCGTGCCGAGTACGGCGCCGCGCTGATCGAATGTGATACGACCTTCGATATCGACGCCGATGGAGTCGTCCACCGGAATGCCGATGTGTTCCAGCGCGGCAAACAGGTCGGGATGGGTGATGATGCCGGCGCCGCGGCCGGCCAGCGGTTCTGCAGACTGTTCGAAGACTTCGACGTCCCAGCCCTGGCGGTGCAGCAGATTGGCGGCGAGCAGTCCGCCCAGCGATCCGCCGATGACCAGAGCGCGTGGCACGTGTGATGCGGCGCTCATCGTTCAGGCCGCAGCGGTTTCGGCGGCGGGGTAATTCAGCTCGAGAGTGACGCCGCTGGGATCTTCGAAAAACACTTGATGGATGCCCAGCGAGGGTACTGTGCGTTCACGAAAGGCGATGCCGTGATTTTGCAGTCGTGCGCGCATGTCGGCGAGGCCGGTGGCGACGAAGGCCATGTGATCAACGGTGCCAGTGCCCTGCAGGGAAGTGACCTCGCGATCGCCGAGGTAATCCTTGAGGCCCTGTGGATCGTTGGGGTCGATGCCGATGATGTGCACGACCCCGGTGGTTTCCGGATACTGAGCACCGTTGTACAGCCAGATGCCGGGAAACTTGAAGGGCGGGCGGAAGCCGACCGTAAATCCCATGACTTCGGTGTAGAAACGGCGCGATGCCTCGACCTCCGGCGTGCGGATCGAGTAGTGATCGAGCTTGCCGACAGGCATGCGCCGTACCCTGGTTTTTCTTACTGCAGCGGTTTATTGCAGGGGCGAAAACGCCGACGGCATCACGATCTTGTTTTCCTGGGCGACCAAAGTCACTTCCGGCAGGCCTTCCTTCTTGGCTACCAGCGACGGCGGCCAGACGCCCTCGGCGAGCGCTTTTTGGCGCATCTCATTGCGCGCTTCCAGCGTCGGATATGACCAGATGTGGACGAAACGGTTGACGTTGCCGCACTCGGCGTACCACATCGCCACCAGCGGGCTGATTTTCACGCGCGCGGGAATCGCCTTTTCCCAGGTCTTGGTGACTCTGCCCAGTTCGCCCGGTGCATGGGTATAAGTGCGCATTTCGAAAATCGGACCCATCTTGCCGGGTTTTATTTCCGGCGAAAACGCGAACGGGATGAAGATCTCGGTACGCATGTTGAGCACGAATTCGCCGATTTTCGGTGGCCAGTTGCCGGAAGCAGCGGCCTCAGTGCGGATGCGCTCGCGTTCTGCCATGTCCTTGTACGGCCAGACGTGGATGATCTGGTTCAGCGGACCGATTTCGGTGTGCCAGAACGCAGCCAACGGCGACAGTTTCTTGCGGAACTCGTAGGCCTCGCCGAAACGCTTCTCGACTTCAGGCACTGAGTGGGGTTTCAGGTCGTACGTGCGCACTTCGTAAATCATGGTCTCTCCTCCGGATCGATCGCCACGTGTATGGAGCGGCGATATTACCAGAGGCGGCGCGGTGCGCCCGCGCCGCCGTTTGCGCTCAGAGACCTTCGCTGGCCTGCTGACCGGCGTGATAAGTCGTGTAGACCAGAATCGGTATTTTCAGCGCACCGAGATTCTGGTCCAGCAACGGCTTGACGTCGCTCCACGCCAGGCGACCGACACCGGTGGCGATGCGCGGCAGCGCAATGCTGGTGAATTTTTCGGTTTCCGCCAGTTTGGCCAGTTCGCGCAGGGCATGCCCGACATGCTGCACCGTCGCCGGACCCGGAGTGCCGCCGTGATGACCTTCAATCGCGTCCTGGGTGAACAGGCTGACGACACGTTTGCCGTCGGCGCCCATCCATGCCCACAGGGTGCCGGGCTTGGGATGTTTGGACTGGCAGTAGTGGCGAAAATCCTTGTACATCGCCGGCCATTGTTCGCGCAATTGCAAGGCCAAGCCGGTGTGGAAAGGGTCGTTGGGGGCGACGCCATGGGCGATGACCTGTGCCTTGGTGAGCAGCAGGTCGCCGCTGATTTCCTTGATCATGAGTAACCTCCATTGTAATGATGAGCTGGAAAAACCGCTCATGGCTCAAGTTACTGCAGGCGCTGGACGGGGGTTTTGATACAGCGCAAACATCGCAACGTTAAGGTGCGCGGCCGACCGTTTTGTTGGCGGTCATATGCTGGACGAGTCGCCATATGGCCTCTAATACAGGATTACACTGTTTCGTCAACGCCGGGAGCATCATAAAAATTATCAGCCCCGGCGACCATTCCATGAATGGAGGAGATGATGTTTAAACATCAATGGTTTTGCGGGTTTGCCGTGCTTGCCGGATTGCTGTTGCCGGTGCTGTCCTATGGCCAGAACTGGCCGACCAAACCGATCCGGTTGATCGTGCCGTTTGCTCCCGGCGGCAATACCGACATCATTGCGCGGGCGATTGCGCCGAAGATGACCCAGGAGCTCGGCCAGCAGATCCTGATCGACAATCGCGGCGGCGCGGGCAGCACGCTGGGCACGGCGATGGCGGTGAAGTCCCCCCCTGACGGCTACACCATCGTCATGGTGTCTGCCGCGCATGTCATCAATCCGGGCGTGCGCAAATCGCTGCCTTACGATTCGATCAATGATTTCGCACCGGTCACGCTGGTGGCTGATGTGCCGAACGGTCTGGCGGTGCATCCGTCGTTGCCGGTGCGCGACATCAAACAGCTCGTTGCGCTGGCCAAGGCGCGGCCGGGCCAACTGGTGTATGCAACACCCGGGCACGGCACCTCGACCCACCTTTCGATCGAAATGCTGTCGCACGCTGCCGGCCTGAAAATGCTGCATGTACCGTACAAGGGCGTCGGTCCGGCGACGATGGATGTGGTCTCCGGGCAGGCGCAAATGATCTTTGCGGCGCTGCCGGCGTTCATCGAGTTTGTGCGCGCCGGACGGTTGCGGATGATTGCGCAGGCCAGTGTCAACCGTTCACCGGCGGCGCCGGATGTGCCGACGATGATCGAGCAGGGCTACAAGGATTTTATTGTCTCCAGCGGGTTCGGCATGTTTGCGCCGGCCAAAACGCCGCGCCCGGTGATTGACCGCCTCAATGCCGCGGTGGTCAAGGCATTGGCTGATCCTGCCGTGCGCAACGGCCTGTCTAGCCAGGGCGCCGAGCCGGTGGGTAATACGCCGGAGGAATATGACCGCTACAACCGCGCCGAGATCGAGCGCTGGACCAAGGTGGCGCGCGCCGCCGGCGTGGTTGCTGAATAAAGTAAAGCCGCAGCATCACCATTTTCAAACTGACCAACCCGGAGCGAGTGCGTTCATGAGCCGCAGAAAACAAAAAGTGTCACAGCCGCGAAAATGCAAAATCGTCGTTGAAAAAGACGTGCAGATCCCGATGCGCGACGGTTCGATCATTTATGCCGACGTGTTTCGCCCGAGTTTTCGCGAAAAAGTGCCGGTGATCATGAACATCGGTCCGTACCAGAAGGACAAGCTGTGGAAACCGCCCGCCGATCTGGAGGAGAAGGCGAATCCCTACATGAACTGGGAAACCGCCAATCCGCTGTGGTGGTGTCCGCGCGGCTACGCCTGTGTGCGGGTGGATGCCCGCGGCACCGGCAAGTCGTCCGGCAAGTCCGACCCCAGTTCCTATCAGGAAGGGCTGGATACCTACGATGCCATCGAATGGATTGCAAAGCGCGACTGGAGCTCGGGCAATGTCGGCATGCTGGGCATTTCGTACCACGCGTCATCGCAGTGGCGTGTCGCCAACCTGCAACCGCCGTCGCTGAAGGCAATCATCCCGTGGGAGGGCCGTGCCGACCAGTATCGCGACCAGGCCTACCATGGCGGTATTTTTGCACTGGGTTTCATCGGCAACTGGTGGCTGACGCATACTGCCCATCATCTGCTCGGCAAACCGCGCAGCTACAACCCTGACGCGTTCCAGAACGACATGTTGTGGAATTTCATGCGCAACGACATGGATTCCGAATACTGGCGGCTGAGCAGTGCGCGCTGGGACCAGATCAAGGTTCCGGTGTACAGCGTCGGCAACTGGGGCGGTTTCGCGATGCACCTGCGCGGCAACATCGAAGGTTTCATGAACGCCGCCTCGAAGCACAAGAAGCTGCGGGTGCATACCGGCACGCACTTCCATCCCTTCCATGCCGAGGAGGGGCGCATGGATCAGCTGCGCTGGTTTGATCACTGGCTGAAGGACATCGACACCGGCATCATGGATGAACCGCCGGTCAAGCTGGAAATCCGCAGCGGCGGCAGCGAAGAACGTTACCCCTTCCGCTTCGAAAATGAGTGGCCGCTGAAACGCAGCAAATGGACCAAGCTCTATCTCAAGCCCGAGCGCACCTCAGTGGGCGGTCCCGGCGACGTCGAGGGGGGGCTGGCAAAATCGCCTCCCAAGACTCGCGCCAAGCTGTCGTACACCGCCAGCGGCGTCACTAAGGCCGGTGTGGCCAGTGGTTCGTCGCTGTCGACGACCCACGGCAATACCGGGCGCACCGGTATTGCCTTTGTCACGCCGCCGATGGCGGAGGACACCGAGATCACCGGTCCGCTGGTGTTGAGCGTGTGGGTGTCGAGCACCTCGGAAGACATGGACATTTTTGTCACCATCCGCAACATTGATGCCGACGGCCATGACGTCTGCGAAGTCGGCCAGCATGGCCAGCCGGTACCCTGCGTGACCAAAGGCTGGCTACGGGCGTCCCACCGCAAGCTGGATCCGAAGAAGTCGCTGCCGTACCGGCCGTTCCACTCGCACGACGAACGGCAGTGGCTGAAAAAGAATGAAATCGTCGAATGCCGCGTTGAGGTATGGCCGACCAGCATGGTCTTCAAAAAAGGCCACAAATTGCGCGTCGATATCCAGCCGCGGGACGGGCAGGGCAGCGAGCCGTATACCCACTATCACGCCGACTACAACGCCGGTGCGACCTACTCGGTGTATGCCGGCGGCGGCACGCCATCGTATCTGATGGTGCCGGTCATTCCGCCGAAGAAGGGGCCTTAACCGGCGGCAAGGGTGTCGCACAAAAAAGCGCCGTTCATTCACGGCGCTTTTTTTATCTGCTCAGGCGGCGTCCAGCGTATTGCGCACCCACGCCAGTACTGCAGTCAGCCGCGGCGGCAGCACATCCTCGGATTCGTCGAACGTGACCCAGCGCCATTCATCGTAGGCGGGCTGGCCGAGTTCATGCACGATCGGCAGCGTTACTTCCGCGGTATTGGTGATCGCCAGGTAGTAGCGTGCGATTTCACCGGTGCCGTAGGCAATGGTTTCCTTGTGCGACTCGGCTGAATCGAAAGCCAGGTCTGAAATGCCGGTGCCTTCGGTGGCCTCGCGGCGCGCGGCATCGTGCGCGCTTTCGCCTTCTTCAAGCAGACCCTTGGGGAAATCCCAAAGGTTGCCCGAGCGCAGCACCAGCAGCCGCCAGTCGCCGCCGCGGCGTCGCGCTATAACGACGCCGGCAGAACGGACGACGGTCACGGGCGCGGTCACGGGATCTGGATCTTGCCGCCGGGATTGCCCATGCCGGGCACGACGATGGAGGAGGCCTGCTGGCGGCGTAGTTCCTGCAGTTCACGCACCGTGCGCTCGACGGCTTCCTTGGCGGCATCGCCGAATTTTTCGACGGCTTCCACCAGGCCGGCGGCTTCGATTTCGAAATTGATCGGCAGCGGACCGGCGTTGGTCATGATCTGCGCTTCACCGAGGTAAATCGTCGGGCGCGTGCTGTCGTCGGCGCCGGCGCTGGTGATCGGGGTCATGCGGCGGATGGTGCCGACCTTGCGGTCGGTGACGATATCTTCGCGATATAGCGTCGTCGCGTCCATTTTGCTGTCAGGGGTATCGGGTGTCTGGGCCATGGTGTCTGCGTCCGGAAAAGTGAAAGGGAATGGGAAAGGGGCGTAGCGTATCAAAAACGCCCGGTGCGTGGCATGCCCGGTGAGATAATGGCGGCATGTCCGGCATTATTCTGACCACCATCAACGCCCGCTATGTGCATGCGGCCTTGGGCCTGCGCTATTTGCGCGCCAACATGGGGCCTTTGCGCGAGGCGACGCTGATCCGTGAATTCGTGCTCGGTGACCGGCCGGCGGACATTGCCGAACGGTTACTGGCCGATGCGCCGCAGCTGATCGGTTTTGGCGTCTATATCTGGAATGTCGAGGAAACGACGCGGCTGATCGCCATCATCAAGCGCGTTGCCCCGGAAGTGATCGTTGTCGTGGGTGGACCCGAGGTCAGTTACGAGACGGATGAGCAGCGCATCTGCGCGCTGGCCGATTTCGTGGTGACCGGTTGGGGTGATGTGACCTTTCCGCAGTTGTGCGCCGATATCATGGCCGGGCGCCCGCCCGAGCAGAAGGTTCATGCCGGCGTGCAGCCGAAACTCGCTGACATCACGCTGCCCTATGCCGAATACACCGAAGAAGACATCGCGCGCCGCTTCATCTATGTCGAGGCCTCGCGCGGCTGCCCGTTCAAGTGCGAGTTCTGCCTGTCCGCGCTGGACAAGACCGCGTGGCCGTTCGAAGCGGAACGTTTTCTGGTCGAACTGAAAGCGCTGTACGACCGCGGCGCACGGCATTTCCGCTTTGTCGACCGCACCTTCAATCTGAAGGTGGCGGCCAGTCTGGCCATCCTCGAATTTTTTCTCGAACGGCTCAGTGACGACCTGTTCATTCATTTTGAGCTGATTCCCGACCATCTGCCGGAAAAACTCAAGGCGGCGATCCTGCGCTTCCCGCAGGGCCGGCTGCATTTTGAGGTCGGCATCCAGACTTGGGACGAAGCGGTGCAGGCGCGCATCTCGCGCAAGCAGGACAACGCGCTGGCGGAGACCAATCTGCGCTGGTTGCGCGAAGAATCCCCCGCGCTGATTCATGTCGATCTGATTGCCGGATTGCCGGGTGAAGATCTTGCGACATTTGGCCGCGGTTTTGACCGGCTCTACGCAATGAAACCGCACGAAATTCAGGTCGGCATCCTCAAGCGGCTGCGCGGCGCGCCGATCGACCGCCACACCGCCGGCCATACGATGCGCTACAGCCCGGACACGCCCTATGTCGTGCTCGCCACCGATGCCTTGAGTTTCAGTGATGTGCAGCGCATCGTGCGTTTCGCCCGTTACTGGGATCTGGTCGGCAACTCCGGCCGCTTCCACCTCGCGCTGCCGCTGCTGCTGGCGGCATCGCCGTTTGCGCGCTTCATGCAGTTCACCGACTGGCTGTATGCGCGCACCGCAAAAACCCATGAATTCGCACTGGAAAAACTGTGCGGGTACCTGCGCGATTTTCTGGTGGAGACTGGCGCCGATGCGGCAACAGTTGCGTCGGCGGTCGTTGGCGACTATGAGGCGAGCGGCGCCAAGGGGCGTTTGCCGTTCATGAAAACCGGTACCCGGCCCGATCCGCAGCCCGGTGTTCGCGGCAAACTGCGCCAGACGCGTCATGTTCGTGCATGAATGAGATAAAGGCCTGGAATGCGACGATTTGATCCGAACGAGTTTGCCCGCAACGTGCTGGGCGAAAAGCTGCAGTCGTGCAGCGAGCGGCCGGTGACCGGATTTTTCCGCGACGGCTGCTGCAACACCAGCCCCGAGGATGTCGGTGTGCACACCGTGTGTGTCGTGATGACCGCCGAGTTTCTTGAATTCAGCAAGGTCCGCGGCAATGATCTGTCCACGCCGGTGCCGGAATTCGGGTTTCCCGGCCTGCAGCCCGGCGACCGCTGGTGCCTGTGCGCGCCGCGCTGGCGGGAAGCATTTGATGCCGGCCGCGCGCCGCGGGTGGTGCTGGCCGCGACTCATGAAGCGTCGCTGGAGTTCGCCACGCTGGCGGACTACAAGAAACACGCAATCGATCTTTCATAGGAAGGGGAGAACATGACCGACATTGACGGCAAAACCCAGACCGCGCTGCCTGCGCAGGACCTGATTACGCTGACGCACATCATTTACGCACTGCATGCGTTCAGCGTGTTGACCGGCATTTCGAGCGCGGCTTTTGTTGTCACGGCATTCCTCACCGGCTGGCCGTCGATCATCGCGGTGATCATCAATTACGTGAAACGCGACAATGTGCGCGGCACCTTCCTTGATTCGCATTTTTCCTGGCAGATCCGCACTTTCTGGTGGTCGCTGCTGTGGGTGGTGATCGCCGGCGTGCTGATCGCCACCATCATCGGCATGGTGATCGGCATACCGTTGATGGTGCTGGTCGGTTTGTGGATTTTTTACCGTATCGTCCGCGGCTGGCTGGCGCTGACTGGTCGCAAGACCATGCCGATGCCCGGCTGAGATGTCCGTGCGCATCGACAAGTGGCTGTGGGCCGCGCGTTTTTTCAAGACGCGATCTGTGGCGCAGCAGGCAGTCGAGGGCGGCAAGGTCAAACTGAACGGCGAACGCATCAAACCGGCGAAAGATTTGCGGGTGGGCGACGACTTGCTGATCCAGATCGGCCAGGCAGAGTGGACCATCCGCGTCGAGCAACTGTCCGACAAACGTGGTCCGGCAACTGTGGCGCGCAAGCTGTATGCTGAAGACGAAGCCAGTCGGGTCCGGCGTGAGGAGCAGGTGGCGCTGCGCAAGTTTGCCGCCGATCCGGCGCAGGATCGCCACGGCCGGCCGACCAAACGCGAGCGGCGCGTGCTGGAGCGCTGGCGTGATAATTGAAGCCAATGACGGAGCAAGGCCATGAGCAAAAACGACAACGCGAAAATGATCGACCTCGAGCAGGCCGCGAAACTGATCCATGCGCTGGAGCGCGACCTCGCGCAGGTGCGCGGTGGCGCGCAGGACGTGCAGCGTTTGCGCGATGAGGTGGAAACGCTGCGCAACGTGCTTAATTCACCGGTGCAGCGCCACCACTGGGTCAGCGACAGCCTGCACGACATCCGCGGCCTGCTCGACGAGACGGTGGACGAGGCG
Source organism: uncultured beta proteobacterium (assembly GCA_903933915.1). Lineage (GTDB taxonomy): Bacteria > Pseudomonadota > Gammaproteobacteria > Burkholderiales > SG8-41. Next base: position 46,916 of record CAIZLW010000091.1, read on the forward strand.
ATTTACGAGGGTACGACGATCAGTCGTTACGCCGCGGATATCGCGCGCATTCTCGGCTTGTAGGTTGTATTTTTTATCAATAAAAACAAATAGTTGAATAAAACGGCTCAGCCGCGCTGCACGCCCGGCCTGCCGTCTTCCACCACGTATTGCCCGACATCAAAGACCCGCGACTGCGGATCGGCGGCGTCGTAGACGCCGCGGAACGTGGTTTCCCAGCGCCGCGGCGTGACTTCGTATTTGGCATAACCGCGGCGCAGGCTGTTGGCGAATTTCACATGCGGGTTTTTTGCGAGCAGCGTTTCATTGCGCGCGCGGCTCGGGCCGTATGAAGAAATCGAGGTCGCGACAAACTCGCTGGCCACTACCGGTGAGCGTTCGTTGTCGAAATCCACCTTCAGGTCACACGCCGCAGCAAAGTGCACGTCGCCGCCGAGTACCACCGGGTTGCGCACTTTGCGTTCAGCAATGTATTTCAGCAACCTCTCGCGCGCCGCGGGATAACCATCCCAGCCGTCGGTATAGACCGTGCGTGTGTTGTCCGCCCCGCGATCGGCCTGGGCCATCAGCGTGGTCTGCGCGATTACGTTCCAGCGCGCAGGTGATGCGGCGAGGGCCTGCTCCAGCCATTGCTCCTGTGCGCGGCCCAGCAGCGAACGCCCGGGCTCAGCGCGCTCCGGGCACTCCATGACATTGATCTGGTTGCCGCCGCCGCGCCCTTTGCGCGAGCACACGTGGTAATCGCGGTACTGGCGCATGTCGAGCAGTTGGATGCGTACGATGCTGCCCATCGCCTGCGTGCCGTAGATTTTCATGTCCGGTCCGCCGCCAAAGGTGCCAGGGGGCAGCGGCATGTGTTCGTAATACGCCTGGTAGGCAGCGGCGCGGCGGGCGAGAAAGACATCGGCCGGGTCGAGGTCCTGCGAACGGTCGTTGGCGTAATCGTTGTCGACTTCGTGATCGTCCCAGATCATCAGCCACGGGCAGGCGGCGTGCGCAGCCTGCAATTGCGCATCCATCTTGTATTGCGCGTAGCGATTGCGGTAATCCGCCAGCGTGTAAGGTTCGGTGCTGTGGTGGTTGCGTACCGTGCCCTTGCCCCAGGAACTTTCGTAGATGTAGTCGCCGACGTGCACCACGAGATCCAGTTCCTGCGCCGCCATGTCACGATAGGCGGCGTAAAAGCCGTGTTCGTAGTGCTGGCACGACGCCACGGCAAAGCTGACCTTGCCGCGCCCGTCATCCGCGGCCGGTGCGGTGCGCGTGCGGCCAACGGGGCTGACCGCATCGCCGGCCATGAAGCGGTACCAGTACCAGTGCGACGGCGCGAGGCCTCGTGCCTGCACGTGTACGGCATGTGCGAACTGCGGCGCAGCGAGCGTTTCGCCGCTGTCGACAATCTTGCGAAAACGCGCATCGACGGCGATTTCCCAGCGTACGGCAACCGGCGCGTCAGGCATGCCTCCGCCATTGAGCGGATCCGGTGCGAGCCGCGTCCATAGCGTCACACTGTCAGCTTGCGGGTAACCCGAAGCCACGCCCAGCGTGTACGGGTTTTGTGTGAAACGCGGCTGTGCAATGACGCGGGTGATCGGCAATGCAAATGCGGCTGAAACAGCC
>CAIZLW010000092.1 GCA_903933915.1 uncultured beta proteobacterium
CCACCCTCCATTGCCGTGTGATAAGTGCCCTGCCACATGCCAGCGGAACCGCGCCACGGCCGGCGAAACTCCGGACCGTTGTCGCTGGCGAAAATGAACAGCGTGTCGTCGACAATGCCCAGCTGCGTAATGGTGTCCAGCAACTGACCAACCCGGTGATCCATCTCGGCCATCGCATCGGCAAAATCCCCGGCACCGGTTTTCCCGGCAAAGTCGTGGTGCGGAATCGTCGGGTAATGCAACTGCGTCAGCGGCACATAGGCAAAAAACGGCGCGCCTGCATCATGCTGGCGCTTGATGAAAGCCTGGGCCCGGGCAATGAGTTCGCCGTCGATGCGGCGGCGCATGTCGAGATCATACAGCGCCGCTTCGCGCGGTATTTCTCCCGCCAGGGCTTCCATCACATACGGTAACGGCGTCACCCTGGAGTCGTATCCCGGCGTGCTGGTGAACATGCTTTCGTTGGTGGTGCGCGGAATGCCGTACCACTCATCGAATCCGCGATCGGTCGGGAAACGCCCCTTGCGATCGCCGAGATGCCACTTGCCATGGATCGCAGTCGCATAACCCTGCTGCTTGAACAATTGCGCCAGCGTGATTTCCCATGGAATCAGCCCCTGGGGCAGTCCCGCAGGCACCGACTGCAACGCGCCGGTGCGGATCGGATGCCGGCCGGTCATCAGCGCCGAGCGCGTCGGCACGCAATCGCTTTCGACATTGAAATTCAGCAGCCGCAGCCCCTCGGCCGCCAGTGCATCGATGCGCGGCGTCGGCGCGCCGCGCAGGGCGCCGCCACCATAACAACCGAGCTCACCCCAGCCAAGATTGTCGGCAAGAATCAGTACAATATTGGGGCGCTTGCCCTCACGCGTCTCAGCCATTTCCATGCTCCCTGTAAAGTGCGGCGCCGCCGCCGTTGTCATGCACTGGCGGCGTCGCCGCCTTCAATCACCGGCCGCCCTCGCCCGCGAGGGCGGTATTTCCGGCGTAACTTGCCCAGTTGCGTGCCGAACTTCGCATCCAGTTGCTTACCCATGGCGGCATGGATTTCAGCCAGATAGATTTCATGGAGCAACAACGTCTCGATCACATACACAATGGAATAGTCTCGCGCATAAGATGCTCTGGCATTTCCGGCATAGCTTGCGATCAGCATGTCGGAACTGTCTGCGGTCGCGGTCAGCATCCGGTTCGATGGCGGGCCATGCGGCTTGCCGTCACCCTCATGCGGCACCACCTGTATGCGCGGGTGCGCCTTCAGCCCGGCGATCCTGTCGCCGAACACGATCAGCCGTATGACGACACCACGGCGCGCCGCCGCGGTCAGCAATACGGCGTAAGGCGCAATCAATTCAACCGGCGCCTTCAGCCAGACATGCTCACGCGCGCTTTCGATGATGGCCATCAACTTGGCATGCACTTCGGCTTCGCCGCGGAAAATCCACACATAGGCGCTTTCTTCCGCTTTCGGGCCTCTTTTCATCGCCTGCACTACGTCCTCGCACAAGCCGGCGGTAGAACGCTGGACGCTGCTGAAAAACAGTTCCGGGTCCACCGGCACGTAACGCACCGGATTTTCAGTCACCGGCTGGATGGCGCCGCGGGCATCGAGCTTGCGCAATGCGGAGTACACGTTGGCCCGCGGCAATCCTGCAACCTTGGCAATTTCGTAAGCGGTCGCCGGCTGCCTGGTCGCCAGTGCAACATAAGCCCTGGCCTCGTAATCGGTAAATCCGAGCTCGCGCAGCGCGGCCGCGAGCGGTAACGCGGAGCGTCTGATATTTGTACTTTTGGCACTGGACGATGGCATAGTAGTTTCTTATGCTACTTCTAAAGTTCCGGTTTGGCAAAACACCCCCCGAAACCCTTGAACGGCAACCGTTACCCTTGAAACCATCATTGCGAAAGGCAAACACATGACGTCCCTTCAAAACCTGATCCGCCTGATTGCGCCAGCCGCCGCCTTGCTGGCTGCAGCTCTGCCCTTTGCTGTTGCGCCCGCTCAAGCCCAGACCTGGCCGATCCGTCCTGTGCGCCTGGTCGTCCCCTATGTGCCTGGCGGCGCGACCGATCTGGTCTCACGCATCGTCGCCGAGCAGTTGACCGCAAAACTGGGACAACAGGTGGTTGTCGACAACCGGCCCGGCGCCACCGGCACCATCGCCTTTACCGGAGTGGCCGAAGCGATTGCCGACGGCTATACGCTGATTACTGCTGCCGACTCGTTGACGCTGCTGAATGCCGCCTACAAGAATCTGAAGTTCGACCCGCGCTCCAGTTTTGCGCCGATTTCGCTGATGTCGACTCAACCGTTGGTACTGGCGGTGCATGCCGCGGTGCCGGCAAAAAGCGTCAAGGAATTCATTGCGCTCGCCAAAACAAAATCGCTGTCATTCGGCACATCGGGCACCGGCACCTCGCAACACCTTTCCGGCGAACTGATCAAGAGCATGACGGGGATCGACATGATGCATATCCCTTACAAAGGCGGCGGCCAGGCCATTGTGGATCTTTCCGGTGGCCAGGTACCAGCAGCAGTCCTCGGCTCCTCGACGGTCATTCCGCAGACCAAAACCGGGCGGGTAAGAATACTCGCCGTGACTTCAAAGAAACGGTCAGCAGCACTGCCCGACATACCGACGCTCGACGAATCGGGCTTGAAGGGCTTCGACGTCTACCAGTGGACCGCCATGCTAGCGCCCGCGAAGACACCGAAAACAATCATCGCCAGGCTGAATAGCGAGCTCACGCAGATCATCAAGGAACCGACTGCACGCGACCGGCTGCAAGCCGCCGGATTCGACCCCCAGCCCAGTACGCCAGACTATGTCGCGCAACTGATTCGCGACGGTATGGCGCGCTGGGGGAAACTCATCCAGGAACTGAAGCTGGATCTCAAATAAGGCGGATGCCGGAGATGCACTCCGAAACGGCTACTTGAGCAGACCTTCAGCCCGCATCGCCGCCTGCACCTGCGGCCGCTCCTGAACACGGTTGAAAAACGCCTGGATATTGGGCCAGGGCGCAAGGTCGATTTTGTGGAATCCGGTCCAGCGCAGCACGTTGAACAGATAGGCATCGGCCACGCTGAAGGCATCGCCCATCAGATACGGCTTGCCGGCGATCATTTTCTCCAGCGCGTTCAGGCGACGCTCGATGTACCCCTTCTGCACCTGCTTCATTTCCGGCGTCATCATCGGATTGAACAGCGCGCCGATGGATTTATGCACTTCGGTCGCAACGAAGTTGAGCCATTCCATCAGTCGATAACGCGCCATCGTGCCGGCAGCCGGCGCGAGACCCGCGGCGGGTTTCTGGTCCGCCAGATACTGCAGAATGACGCCGACTTCGGTGAGCACAGTACCGTCGTCCAGTTGCAGCGCCGGCACGTAACCCTTGGGATTGATCGGCCAGAAATCGGCACCCGATGCGGTTTTTTTGTTCGGGATGTCGACTTTTTCGAGTTCGAAGGCATGCCCGGTTTCCAGCAGCACGATATGCGGCGCCAGCGAACAGGCGCCGGACGAGTAATACAGTTTCATCGGATCTCCTCGGGGTTGGGCTAATGCACGGAAAACATGGGGAAAACAGCACGCTCAGGTATCGTGCCGCAAGCCGATATTCCTTGCAAATATAAGCACATCCGCCCATACTGCGCGCCGGCGCCTGGATTCTGTCCGCCCTTCGCATCCGCACGGGTGCTTCTGTTTGGCCTTCTCCACACGTCATTGATGCCTTGCCCACTTTGGGCAGGGATCGCCTTATTCTGGAGAACTGCTCATGGCCACTATCGGCACCGTTAAATTTTTCAACGCCACCAAAGGTTTCGGTTTCATTCAGCCCGAAGGCGAATCGAAAGACGTTTTCGTGCACATTTCGGCAGTAGAACGCGCCGGCATGAAAACCCTCACCGAAAACCAGCAAGTGTCGTTCGACCTCGAAAAAGGTTCGGATGGCCGCTCTTCCGCCGTCAATCTGCAAGCCGTCTGATTGAGCTGCAGCGGGCGACGCCCGCTGCACACCATTCCTAAGAAGGAAACTGCAGATGTCCAAAGAAGAAATGGTCGAATACGAAGGCGTCATCGACGAAGTGCTGCCGAACACCATGTTCCGCGTCACTCTCGCCAACGGCCATGCCATTACCGCCTATGCCTCGGGCAAGATCCGCAAGCATCGCATCCGCATTCTGGCCGGTGATCGCGTCACCATCGAGATATCGCCGTACGACCTGAGCAAAGGCCGCATCAGTTTCCGGCACAAGGACGAGCGCGCAGGCCCGCCTGCAGCACGCCCCGGCAACTTTTTCCGCAAGCGCTGAGCGCTGCGGATTTCAGCCCGCCTGTTTGCGGCGGGCCGCCCGGACCCCCGGCGCCACGCCGGCCAGCGGCAACGCCGTCTTGTATTTGACCTGTTTCAGCGCAAAGCTCGATTTCAGGTTGCCCACTCCGGGAATCTTCGCCAGAAAATCGACGATGAAGCGCTCCAGCGCCTGCACGTCAGCGACCATCACCCGCAGCATGTAGTCCGAATCGCCGGTCATCAGGTAACACTCCATGACTTCAGGCCGTTCGGCGATGGCGCGCTCGAAGGTCTCCAGCGCCTTCTCCACCTGCCGCTCCAGCCGCACCTGGATGAACACCGACACCGTCAACCCCAGCGCCAGCGCGTCGAGCAGGCTCACATAACGGATGATCAATCCTGCCTCCTCCAGCCGCCGCACCCGTGCCAGACACGGCGACGGCGACAGGTTCACCGCACGCGCCAACTCGACGTTGGGCAGCCGGGCGTCATCCTGGAGCCGGGCGAGGATTTTCCAGTCCGTTGCATCCAGTTCAATTGCACTACGCTGCGTTTTCGGCATTTTATGCTTTATAAGTAAATATAAACAATATATTATGCTTATTTAGCATCTAAAAACAAGAACATACGGAACCCTGTTCCGCGCGAACCCGCGTAGCATCCGGGTCATGCGCGCACGCCCGTGCGCGGAGGAAAAACACCATGACCGATTTATCCGCTGATTTGCCCGATTTGGCTGCAGCCTTCTGGCGCGTAATGCCCGCCGATCCCGATCCGGTGGAGACGCGCGAATGGCTGGATGCCTTCAACTCGCTGATTGAATCCAACGGCCGCGAACGCGCCACTTACCTGCTGCGCAAACTGCTGGATGAGGCGCGCGCGCGACGCGTGCCGATGCCGCCGGTGCTAAACACGCCGTATTGCAATTCCATTGCGCTGGCCGAGCAGTCGCAGTTCCCGGGCAATCTCGACATCGAAGCGCGCATTTCGGCGCTGGTGCGCTGGAACGCGCTGGCGATGGTGGTGCGCGCCAACCGCGGCGCCGCCGAACTCGGCGGCCATATCGCCACCTACGCATCGATCGCCGATTTGTTTGAAGTCGGCTTTAATCACTTTTTCCGTGCCGGCCAGAACGGCGACGCGGTGTTTTTCCAGCCCCACGCCTCGCCCGGCATTTACGCGCGCGCCTGGCTCGAGGGGCGCCTCAGCGAAGACCAACTCAATAACTACCGCCGCGAAACGGGCGGCCCCGGCACCGGGTTGTCGTCGTACTGCCACCCTTATCTGATGCCGGATTTCTGGCAGTTCCCCAATGCGTCGATGGGTCTGGGCCCGGTCAATGCGATTTACCAGGCGCGCTTCATGCGTTATCTCGAACACCGCGACATCCAGAAAACCGCCGGCCGCAAGGTATGGGCCTTCGTCGGCGACGGCGAAATGGACGAGCCGGAATCCCTGGCCGGGCTGTCGCTCGCTTCACGCGAAGGCCTCGACAACCTGATCTTCGTCGTCAACTGCAACCTGCAGCGGCTCGACGGTCCGGTACGCGGCAATGGTTCGCTGATCCAGGAACTCGAAGGTTTGTTTTCCGGCGCCGGCTGGCATGTGATCAAGCTGCTGTGGGGTTCGGAGTGGGATCCGCTGTTCGCCCGCGATACCGAAAACGTGATTCTCAAACGCCTGCACGAAACCGTCGACGGCGAATTCCAGAAATACGCTGCCACCGACGGCCGCTTCAATCGCGAACAGTTTTTCAACAAGGATCCGGACCTGCAGGCGCTGGTATCGCATCTGTCGGACGAAGACATCGACCGGCTGCGTCGCGGCGGCCACGATCCGGTAAAGATACACGCCGCGTATCACGCGGCAATGAACCATCACGGACGGCCGACGGTGATTCTCGCGCAGACCAAAAAAGGTTATGGCATGGGCCACTGGGGCCAGGGCAAGATGGGCGCGCACCAGCAGAAAAAAATGGAAGACGACGCACTGCTGGCGTTCCGCGACCGTTTCGCGCTGCCGATTCCCGACGCCGACGTCAAGGCACTGAAGTTCTGGAAACCCGCCAATGACAGCCCGGAGATGCGCTACATGCATGCACGCCGCAGCGCGCTTGGCGGTTACCTGCCGGCGCGCGTCACCACCGCGCCGAAAATTACGGTGCCGGTGCCGGAAGCCTATGCGCGCATCAGCGAAGGCTCGGGGGGCCGCGAAGAATCAACGACGATGAGTTTCGTCAAGATGCTCGCGCAACTGCTGAAAGACCCGATCATTGGCAAACACATCGTGCCCATCGTTGCCGACGAGGCGCGCACCTTCGGCATGCAATCCTTGTTCCGCCAGGTGGCGATCTATTCGCCGTTCGGCCAGCTCTACGAACCGGAAGACCGCGACGAGCTGCTCTATTACAAGGAAGCCCAGGACGGGCAGATCCTCGAGGAGGGCATCAACGAAGCCGGTGCGATGTCGTCCTGGATCGCCGCGGCCACAAGCTACAGCGTGCACGGCACGCCAATGCTGCCGTTCTACATTTTTTATTCGATGTTCGGCTTCCAGCGCGTCGGCGACCTGATCTGGCAGGCCGGCGACTGCCGGTCACGCGGCTTCCTGATCGGCGCCACCGCCGGACGCACCACGCTGTCGGGTGAAGGCCTGCAGCACCAGGACGGTTCGTCACACCTCATCGCCTCGACCATGCCCAATTGCCGCGCCTGGGACCCTGCTTACGGCTACGAGCTGGCGGCCATCATCCAGGACGGCACCAGGCGCATGCTCGAAGCACAGGAAGACGTGCTCTATTACATCACGGTGATGAACGAGAACTACGTGCAACCGGCGATGCCCGATCCCTCTCCCCTCTCCCCGCGGGAGAGGGGAGACAGCAGCCGCGAACTGACACGGAAAGACGTGATCGACGGCATTCTCAAGGGCATGTACCAGCTTCAGGAAAGGCCGGACGCGGCCGTCCAACTGCTCGGCAGCGGCACCATCCTGCGCGAAGCTATCGCCGCCGCAGAACTGCTGCACAACGATTTCGGCATTGCCGCGAATGTGTGGAGCGTCACCAGTTGGAGCGAGTTGCGCCGCGACGGCATGGCCTGCGCCCGACACAACCGCCTGAATCCAGCAGCAACGCCGCGATCCAGTCACGTCGAAAATGCATTGTCGGTACACCATGGCCCGGTCATTGCCGTATCCGATTACGTGACTGCAGTGCCTGACCTGATCCGCGCCTGGGTGCCGCGGCGCTATGTTGCGCTGGGCACCGACGGCTACGGACGCAGCGATACGCGCGAGAACCTGCGCCGGTTTTTCGAGATGGACCGCCACCATATCGCAGTGGCTGCTCTGGCTGCACTGGCCGATGAAGGCGCCATCAACCGCGACATCGTTGCCGATGCGGTGCGCCGCTACGGCATTGTTGCAACGGCCGCGGCGCCCTGGGAAGTTTGAAGGGTTTAAGCTGCGCGATGCTTGGATGCCGCAACCGGCTTGCGCCGCACGGGGGCTCGCCGCAGTCGCGGCTTCGTCGCCGGCGATTGGCGCAGACCGTCGAGAAAAATATCGATTAATTGCCCGGCATCGCCCTTGGCCGGCATCGCCTTGGGATCCATCACCCATTTGCTGATCAGTCCGTTGACCAAAGCATGCAGGCCGACGGCGGTGCGTTGCGCGTCCAGGCTCACCGGTAACTGGCCTTTTGCAATGGCCGCCGCAAGGCCCTGCTCCAGCCGCTGCAGGCAACCTGCCTGCATTTCCCGGAAACGCTCCCACACCGTCTCCATTTCATCAACGTATTCGCACTTGTTGAACACGATGTGAAAAACGCGGCGCGCCTGCGCATCACCCGAAGTGCGCTGCAGGATGCCGACCAGCATGGTCCGCACACTGGCCAGCGGATCGGCATCATGCGCAGGACTGATCTGGCACGGCGCATCTTCCATCGGCATGGTGACGCGCGCCACCATTTCACAGAACAGATCGGCCTTGTCCTTGAAATGCCAGTAGATCGCGCCGCGCGTGACCGACGCCGCTTCGGCAATATCGGTCAGCGAAGTGCGTGATACGCCACGCTCGCCAAACACCCTTTCTGCCGCATCAAGAATCTGCTTGCGGGTTTCGACTGCCTCATCTTTCGTGCGCCTGACCATGTTCCTCCGGAGACCCCGGAGTCGTCCCGGGTAATGCCATCAAGACGACACTTTACATACATTCATGGTTGTATGTAAACTGCTTCTTCGCATCCATACTGCGCGCACTTCCGCCGCGCCGCCTTCAGGGAAGAAGAACGCATGAAACCCCTTACCCCCCGACACTTTCGTTGTGCTGCGACAGCGGCGTCACTGTTGCTGATCGCCGCCTGCGGCCCCGCGGGCGGCCCGCCCGGCGGCTACCCGCCGGCGCCGGTCTCGGTCGTCACCACCGAAACGCGCGACGTGCCGATTACGCTGGAATACACCGCGCAAACCGCGGGTTACCGCGAAGTCGAAGTGCGCGCCCGCGTCAGCGGCATCCTGCTCAAACGCAATTACCGCGAAGGCGGCACGGTGCGTCAGGGTGAATCGCTGTTTACCATCGACCCCTCCCCCTTCCAACTCGCGCAGGCGCGTGCCAGCGCCGACCTTGGCGTCGCCGAAGCGCAGCATCAACAGGCGCAGCGCGAACTCGCTCGGCTGAAACCCGTATATGAAGCCAAGGCCGTCAGCCAGAAGGAGCTCGATGACGCCACCTCCAGCGAGCGTATTGCCGCAGCCCAGGTCGAAAGCGTGCGCGCACGCCTCAATGAAGCACGGCTGAACATGGAATGGACTCGGGTCGAAGCGCCGATCGCCGGCGTTGCCGGGCGTACAGCGGTATCCGAGGGCACACTCGTCTCTGGCCCCAACGTGCTGCTGACCACGGTCACCCAGACCGATCCGATGTATGTCATTTTCGGCGTCTCCGACCGCGATCACCTCGCACTGCGGCGTGACGTCGATGCCGGCCGCATCAAGCTGCCGGCCGACGGCAAGCTCAAAGCCACGCTGAAACTGGGCGACGGCCGCGACTATGCCCGCGGCGGCATCGTCAATTTCAGCGATGTTCGCGTCAACACCCAGACCGGCACCAGCGAATCACGCGCCGAATTTGCCAATCCGTCCAACCATTTGCGCGCCGGTGAATTCGTGCGCATCGCCCTTTCCGGCGCGGTGCGTCCGGCAGCCATCGTTGTACCGCAGCGTGCGGTTCTGGAGGGCCCTGGCGGAAAATTCGTATATGTAGTCAATGCAGAATCGAAAGCAGATCCACGCCCGGTCGAAGTCGGCGCATGGGTTGCTGATGGCTGGGTCATCAACGCCGGCCTCAAGGCCGGCGAACGCGTAATTGTCGATGGCGTGCTCAAAATCGGCCCCGGCGCCCCGGTCAACGTCAGCGAACCGTCCGCGCCAAAAACCGATGGCAAACCGGCGGCTGACAGGGCCGGGGACAAGCCCGCAGAAAAACCCGCGGCCAAACCGGCCGTGAAATCCTGACCCCGGCGGAACGAAGACCATGTCACGTTTTTTCATAGACCGCCCGATTTTCGCGGTGGTGGTGTCGATTTTCATCGTGCTCGCCGGCCTTGCCGCAATGCGTGTGCTGCCGATTGCGCAATATCCGGAGATCGCCCCGCCGGTGGTCACCGTGCGTGCGGTTTACCCCGGCGCATCGGCGCAGGTGATTGAACAAACGGTCGCCGCGCCACTGGAAAACCAGATCACCGGCGTCGAGCACATGCTTTACATGAGTTCGACCTCGACTTCGAACGGCGTACTGGAAATTCAGGTCACCTTCGAAATCGGCACCGACGTCGACACCGCCGCGCTCAACGTCAACAACCGGGTCAAGCAGGCCGAGCCCCGCCTGCCGCTGGAAGTCAGGCGCCAGGGCGTCAGCGTCGAAAAAGGCTCGTCATCGTTCCTGCAGGTCATTGCCTTCAGTTCGCCCGACGGCAGCCGCGATGACCTGTTCATTTCAAACTACGTCACGCTGAACGTACTCGACGCGCTGAAACGTATCCCCGGCACCACCAACGTGCAGATTTTCGGCGCCAAGGACTACGCGATGCGCATCTGGACGCGTCCGGACCGCCTGGCGCAACTGAAACTGACGCCGGGTGACCTGACACGCGCGCTGAACGAACAGAACGCGCAGTTCGCCGCCGGCAAGATCGGCCAGTCCCCGACCGGCGGTCCGCAGGAACTGGTCTATACCATCACCACCAAGGGGCGGTTGTCGGAGCCCGCGGAATTCGAGAACATCATCATCCGCGCCAACCCCGACGGATCGCTGCTGCGGCTGAAAGACGTGGCGCGCGTCGAACTGGGTTCCAAGGATTACGACTTCATCGGCCGCGTAAATGGCAAAACGGCGACTCTCGTTGGCATTTTCCTGCAGCCCAACGCCAATGCGCTGGCCACCGCGGACCGCGTCAAGACAGCAATGGCGCCGCTGTTTGAAGCCTATCCGCCGGGCTTCACCCACAACGTGGTGTACGACACCACGCGTTTTGTGCAGGTTTCGATCCGTGAGGTGGTGTACACACTGCTCGAGGCGATGGCGCTGGTGTTCCTGGTGGTATTCCTGTTCCTGCAGAACTGGCGCGCCACGCTGATTCCGTTCGCCGCAGTCCCGGTATCGCTGATCGGTACTTTTGCCGGCCTGCTGTTGCTCGGCTATTCGATCAACACGCTGACGCTGTTCGGCATGGTGCTGGCCATCGGCATCGTTGTCGACGACGCCATTGTCGTGCTCGAAAACGTCGAGCGCATCATGCACGAGGAACACCTGCAGGCGCGCGAAGCTGCGATCAAGGCAATGCGCGAAGTCACCAGTCCGATCATCGCCATCGTGCTGACGCTGTGCGCGGTATTCGTGCCTATCGCCTTCCTCGGAGGCCTGACCGGCGAGCTTTACCGCCAGTTTGCGGTGACCATTTCCATCGCCGTGGTGATCTCGGGCATCGTCGCGCTGACGCTGACCCCTTCACTGTGCGTGCTGATCCTGAAACGCCAGCATGGCGAACCCGGGCGTTTCTTCACCTGGTTCAACGCATGGTTCGCACGCATGACCGGACGTTATGTCGACGGCGTGACCTGGATGCTGCGCCGCGGCCTGATCGCGCTGCTGCTGTTCATCGGCATGGTCGCGCTCACCTTTGGCCTGTGGCGCGCCACACCGGGCTCGCTGGTGCCCGACGAAGACCAGGGCTATTACATCGCCGCGGTGTTCCTTCCCGACGGCTCGACGCTGGAGCGGACCGACAAGATGGTCAACGAAGTCGTCGACATCATCAAGTCGAACCCGGCCAACGAAACGGCCATTGCCTTCACCGGCCTCGACTTCCTCGGCGGCGGCTTTCGCAACAGCGCCGCGACAATTTTTGTCACCCAGAAACACTGGGATGAACGCACCGTTTCAACCGGGCAGCTGGTCGGCGAATTCTTCATGAAAACCGCGCATATCAAGGAAGGGCTTGCGCTGGCATTCGGCCCGCCGCCGATTTTTGGTCTGGGCAATGCCGGCGGTTTCGAGTTCTACATCCAGAACCGCGGCGAAGGCGGCGCACAGAAACTCTCTGAAGCCACGCAACAGTTGCTGGCAGCCGTGCAGAAGGATCCGATGTTCGGCCAGGTCAACACGCTGTGGCGCGCCAACGTGCCGCAGCTCTATGTCGAAACCGACCGCGAGAAGGCAAAAACGCTGGGCGTGCCGATTGATGAAGTCTACGGCGCATTGTCGGCGACACTGGGCACCGCCTACGTCAATGATTTCAACAAATTCGGCCGCACCTGGCAGGTGCTGATGTCGGCTGAACCGGCTTATCGCAAACGCCCGGACGACGTCGGCGCGATCTACGTACGTTCGGATCGCGGCGCGATGATTCCGCTGTCGTCGCTGGCCAAGGTCAACTACTCCTCCGGCCCGGATTCACTCGACCGTTTCAACAACCTGCCCGCAGTGAAGATCTTCGGCTCGGCAAAACCCGGTTTCAGTTCGGGCGAAGCCATTGCCGGCATGGAGCGCATCGCCAAAGCGACGCTGCCGCCTGAATTCACCTTCGACTGGGGCGGCGCATCGTTCCAGGAAAAACGCTCCGGCGGCACCTCGATCATTGCACTGGGACTGGCGGCGCTGATGGTGTTCCTGATCCTCGCCGCGCAGTACAACCGCTGGTCGCTGCCTCTGGCGGTGATGCTGGCGCTGCCCTTCGGCACTTTCGGCGCGCTGCTGGCAATTTTCATCAACAACCTGCTGCCAATGCCGTATTACCTGGCGCAGGGTGTGCCGTGGCTGCAAGGCCTGCTGTCGCCGCTGGCGGGCATCGCACGGCTCAGCAACGACGTGTATTTCCAGATCGGTCTGGTCACGCTGCTCGGCCTCGCCGCGAAAAACGCGATCCTGATCGTCGAATTCGCGGTGATGAGAAAACAGGAAGGCCTGTCCACTTCGGCGGCTGCGATCGAAGCCGCAAGGCTGCGTTTCCGTCCGATCCTGATGACCTCGCTCGCATTCATTCTTGGCGTGGTACCGCTGGTGATTTCAAGCGGTGCCGGCGCCGGTGCGCGGCATTCGGCGGGCACCGGGGTCATGGGCGGCATGCTGGCGGCCACCTTCCTCGCAATCTTTTTCATCCCGTGGTTTTACAAACTGATCGTGGACCGCAAATTGTCCGATCCACGCTCAACGACGGAAATCGAACAGGAAGTCGAACATCATCGTCAGCAGGCGCTCAAGGCGGTGCAGACGCCCCATCACAAGCCGATCACCAAGGGGGGCGGCGATGAATAATAAATATCTGATTTATTTAGGATTTTCTGTCGCACTCGGCGGCTGTTCGCTGGCGCCCGACTACCAGCGCCCGGCAACTGAACTGCCGCAGACCTGGCAGGCCGCGCCGGCACAGGGGCAAAACATGCCGGCGGAACGCTGGTGGACTTTGTATCGCGACGCCACGCTCGATCGTCTGGTGGAAGAAGCGCTGATCTACAACCAGGATCTCGCCCTGGCCACGGCGCGACTCGATGAAGCGCGCGCGCTGGCGCGCATCGTCGATGCGGAAATGGTGCCGGCGGTCGACGCCGCCTTCCAGCGTGACCGCACACGGCGCTCGGACAGCACCGCGACGCGGTTTCCGGCGCCCCCGGAAAACAACAACTACCGCGCGCAAGTGAATGTTTCCTACGAACTCGACCTGTGGGGAAAACTGCGCAACTCGGCCCAAGCCGCCCAGGCCGAACTGCTGGCCACCACGGCCGCGCGTGAAACGGTGCGCATTGCGCTCACCGCCAGCGTGGTGCAGTCCTACTACGCGCTGATTGCACTGGATGCGCAGGTTGATGCCACCCGCCGATCGCTGGCGCTGCGTCAACACGATTTCCGGCTGCAGCGCGTTCGCGCCGACGCCGGATTGATCAACGATTTCTCGTTGCGCCAACTCGAAGCTGAAGTCGCTGCCGCGCAGGCGCAACTACCGGTGCTGGAAAGCCGCCGCAGCAGCGAGGAACTCGCGCTGGGCGTGCTGCTGGGACGCAATCCGCGCGCGCTGCTGCAGGACGGCGTCGTGCGTAACGCAGGCAACGCCGCGCCGGCGGCGCCGGTAGTGCCGCCGGATCTGCCGTCAGCGCTGCTGCTGCGCCGGCCTGACATCGTTACCGCCGAACAACAATTGATCGCCGCAAATGCGCGCATCGGTGTTGTGCGCGCCACTCTGTTTCCGAGCATCGGCCTGAGCGGTTTTCTCGGCAGCGAAAGCGCCGCGCTGTCGAATCTGTTTTCGGGCCCGGCCAGCATCTGGCAACTGGGCTTTGGCCTGGCGCAGCCGATATTCCAGGGCGGCCGGCTGTTCGGCGAAATTGAGGCGGTAGAAGCCCGTCAGCGCCAGGCGCTGGCGCAGTACCAGAAAACGCTGCAAACGGCATTCCGCGAAGCGCATGATTCGCTGGTCGGCCAGGTGCGGGCGCGCGAAGCCTTCGATGCGGAAAATGCCCGGGTCGTCGCGCTGACCGAAGCGCAGCGCCTCGCCCGGATCCGTTTCGTCAACGGATTGACCAGTCAGTTGGAACTGCTCGATGCCGAGCGCAACCTGCTCAATGCAGAACTGAAACGCGCCGACGCGTTGCGCGCACAGCGTTCTGCGGTGGCCAATGTGGTGAAAGCGCTGGGCGGCGGCTGGACCGGCCTGCCGGGAACGGAGACCGTTCCCGCACAGGCGCAATCCGGCGCAGCAGCGCCCTGAACTACTGCGGCGTCAGGCCGACGTCCTTGATCAACTTCACGTAGCGGTCGTATTCGGACTTCATCAGCTTTTCATAGGCCTCGGGGCCCGAATTCAATGCGGGATCTGCACCCATTTTCTCAAACGATTCCCGGGTGCGCGGCTGGGAAACGATTTTTTTCACGTCCGCCGCCAGTTGCGTGGTGATGCGCTTGGGCACGCCGGCCGGACCGAGCAGGCCGAACCAGCCGTCGGATTGCGCTGCGGGCAGGCCCTCCTCGACGATCGACGGAATGTTCGGGAACGCCGGGTTGCGCTTCGCCGAGGTCACTGCCAGCGGACGCAGCCGGCCATCGCGCACCATGGGTGAAATCGTCGGCACCGTAAACACCAGGTAATGCACGCGGCCGGCGATGGTTTCGCCGAATGCATCCGGCACCACCTTGAACGGCACATGCACCGTACGCACACCCGCGGCCTGGTTGAAGATTTCGCCGGCGATATGCGCCAGCGTGCCGATGCCCAGCGAACCGTAGTTGTACTTCGACGGATCCTTTTGCAGCAACGCCACCAGCTCCCGGATGTTTTTCGCCGGCAGGTTGGGGTACACCGCAAGAATGTTCGGGATCGAAGCGACTTCGGTGATCATCGTGAAGTCACGGATCGGATGGTATGGCGGCGTTTTCTGCAGCAGCGCGCCAACGGTATGCGGCGGCGCGACCATCGCGTAGGTATAACCGTCGCCGGTGGATTTTGACAACAAGGTGCTGCCGATCAAACCGCCGGCACCCGGACGGTTATCGACCACGACCTGCTGGCCATAGAGTTCAGTCAGCGGCACGCTCAGGGTGCGGGCCAGAAAATCACTGGCTGACCCCGGCGGCAACGGCACGATCACCCGAATCGGGCGTTCCGGAAATTTCTGCGCACTCGCAACACCCGCCATTACCAGCAGCATGACCCCCGTCAGACTTCGCAACCATTTCATGACTATCCCCTCCTTGGGTATCCCGGGTAGCAGTCCCGGACTGTTTCATATTCTTGGGTACGCAAGCTGCTGCGTGATCTCATGGTAAAGGCTGCAAACGGTTTGCACAATGCGGACATGACTATCGTTGCATCCGGCGAACCACCCGCCTAAAGTAGCACCAACCTGGAGGCCTCCGATGACCATCGATTTCATTCAGCATGTGAATATCCGCTGCGCACCGGGTGACCTCGCCACGATCGAGCGCTTCTATACCGAAGTAGTGGGATTGCAGCGCGGGCACCGGCCGCCGAACCTGCGCAACCAGGGCATCTGGTTATACCTGGGGCCGCAGCCTGTCGTGCACGTCACCGCGCGTTGTGCCGAAGGGTTTGTCCAGTCCGAGCATCACGGCAGCGTCGATCATGTCGCCTTCCAGTCGTGCGACGCCGCGGCGTTTGCAAATAAGCTGTCATCGATGAACATTGCCTGGGAACAGTCCAACGTAGCCGGTGCCGGCTATCAGATCTTCATCCGCGACCCCGTGGGCACGGTTCTCGAATTCAATTTCCCCAACAGCGAAGCGCCGGCCTGAACCGGATCAGCCGACAGGCTTGCCCCAGCGGCCGCCGTAAAAGCGCTCGGCAACCGGCTTGCGCGCACGCGCCTTGAGTTCCTTCTGGCGGGTTTCCTCGTCCTCGATGGTCTCGGGTTCCGCCTGATAACCCACGGCGATCATCGCCATCGGCATGAAATCTTCGGGAACTCCGAATTCAGCACGTGTCCTGGCGATATCGAAACCGCCCATCTGATGCGCGACCAGTCCCTGTGCAACCGCTTCCAGCGACAACGCCAGTGCGGCCATACCAGTGTCATAGTGCGACCAGCGGTTGGGCTGGCCGTTATGTTCGAACGTCGCCCCGGCGCAGGCCAGGAACAGCAGCGGCGCCTTGCCCGCCCATTTCCTGTTGTTGTCGGACAGGCAGTCAAACGCCTGCTGCCAGCCCGCGGCATCCGTCGCCAGGTTCCATACCAGGAAACGCCACGGTTCGGCGCCGAGACATGACGGCGCCCAGCGCGCAGCCTCGATCAGCGCCGCGGTCTGCACCGGGGTCACTCCGCGTTGCACATCAAACGCGCGCGGACTCCAGCGCTTCGTCGACAGTTCGTTGATCGGTACACTGGTGATTGCGTTGCGGTTCTGCATGCCTTCCTCCATTGATTGAAACCTGTTGACCTGAATTCAGATGACCTCGCCGCCGGTGTCGTCCGGGGCATTGACGGCAATCCAGTGGGTGACGCGCGGCGGTCCATCCCCGCGATGAAAAGCCCTGACGCGCTCAAAAAGCGGTGCATCACCCGCAGTACCGCGGTGATGCTGACGCATGTGTTCGGCCCAGGACTCGACAACAAAAGTCTCGATATACCGTCCGGGGGCATCCGGATCCTCGAACAGGCCCCAGGATAATGCGCCATCGCGGCGGCGAATGCGCTCCATGCCCTGCGCAGCAGCCACAAACGCATCGGCATCTTCAAGCGCGATGCGGTATTCAACGTGCACGGCAACCGGACCGCGTTCAGGCTGAATATCCGCATGATCCGGCGAGCGCATCAAGGCAGCCGGAGCGCTGCGCGCAAGACCGTCTTCGCCGCCCAGCGTCAGCCGCCAGGTGACCAGCATCGCCAGCACTCCGCCAGCCGCGGACAGCAGCAATGCCGGCGACACGCCCCAGCGCGAAGCCAGCGTACCCCACAAGACCGCGCCGCCGGTCATGCCCGCGGCATAGACCATCAGATAGACCGACAGCGCCCGCGCGCGTACCCATTGCGGCACAGCGGTCTGCGCGCTGACGTGCAGCGTCGACAACAGCGCCAGCCATGCTGCGCCGCAGGCCAGCACCGCCGGCAGCAGCACCGCCAGACTGCCGGCCAGCGCAACGCCGAGCGTAGCCACGGCATAAACCACGGTTGCGCCGCGCACCAGCACATCGCGGCTGCACCGCCGCCGCAAGGCCGGCATCACCAGCGCCGTGCCCACCGCACCGGCGCCGATGCCGGCCAGCAACAGCCCGTAGGTATTCGCACCACCGCCCGCATTGCGCGCCACCAGTGGCAGCAGCGCCCAGGTCGCTGAAGAAAAAACAAAAAATGCGGCGGCACGCCCCATCACATGCTGCAGCGCCGTGGCCTCGCGCACATAACGCAGACCCGCACGCAACGCGCCGGTGAACCGTTCGGCAGGCAGCGTACTGGGAGACGGTACGCGGGGCCAGCGCAGCAGAACAACGATAACGCCGACTGATGAAACGGCATTGAGCATGAATGCGGCCTGCGGCCCCGATGCCGCAACGACGATGCCGGCCAGCGCCGGCCCGATGGCGCGCGCCAGGTTGATGCCGAGGCTGTTCAACGCGATTGCCGCCTGCAGTTGCCCGCGCGGCACGATTTCATGAACAGTCGCCGCCCAGGCCGGCGTATTCAGCGCCGCGCCGCAGGCCAGCGCAAACGTGAACGCGAGCAAACCCCAGGCATTCATCCAGCCCATCGCAGTCGTCACCGCCAGCGTCAGCACCACCAGCAGCATCCAGACCTGCGTGTAGATGAGATAACGCCGGCGATCGAGAATGTCGGCGAGCGCACCGCCGGGCAAAGCGAGCAGAAAAATCGGCAATGCTGTCGCCGCCTGCACCAATGAAACCATGATCGGGTGCGGATCCAGGGTGACCATCAGCCAGCCTGCGCCGACCTCATGCACCCAGGTGCCGATGTTGGACACCAGCGTGGCGATCCACAGCGCGCGGAACAGCGGCTGGCGCAGCGGCGCCCAGGCGGAAGGCGGCAATTCGGTTCGGGAATCAGTCATGGGCAGGATTGGTGCGAGGCTCCATCATAACCGAGCGCATGACGCCGTACCGCACCTCAACCGAAGGGAAAGACATCCACCGGGCCGCCCATCTCGATCCACGCCTCGAGCCCGCCTTCCAGCGGGCGCACCCGGGTGAAGCCCCGGTTCAGCTGCAAACCGTAACGTGCCAGCAACTCCGTCAGTTCATGCATGCCCGCCCCTTGATTCGAATCCGCATACTAACGCCTGCACGACACGATGCCGCAGCAGCCCATTGCAATTCGCCGTGTTAAGGTTTTCAGCACCGTTTCCGACAAATTAAAATCATGCGAATCGCGGCAAGGCGCTGAAGTGGCTTGTCGATCAGGTGTTTGTGCCGGGCCGGCTGGATCGCGCGCTGCGCGCCGGCGAGACCTGAGCGGTCAGTGTTTGTCCGGCGCCACGGCAACGACATGCCGCTCGCCGACAATATAGGTATAGGCGACGGGAATCACGAACAGCGTAAACAACGTGCCGATACTCATGCCGCCCACCACCACCCAGCCGATCGCCGATCGCGATTCGGCGCCAGCGCCGGTGGCGATGGCCAGCGGCACCGCGCCAAGAATGGTTGCCGCGGTCGTCATCAGGATCGGCCGCAGGCGCAGCGCACAGGCTTCGACCAGCGCCTCGACTTTTTCATGCCCCTTGTCGCGCAACTGGTTGGAAAATTCGACAATCAGGATGCCGTTCTTGGTGATCAGTCCGATCAGCATCACCAGCCCGATCTGGCTGTAAACGTTGAGGGTGCCGCCGGTGAGCTTGATCGCCAGCAAGGCGCCGGTCATCGCCAGCGGCACCGTCAGCATGATCACCAGCGGCCCGCGGAAACTTTCAAACTGCGCGGCGAGCACCAGATAAATGAACGCCAGCGCGAGGATGAATATCAGATAAAGCTGCTTGCCGGACTCGCGGAATTCGCGCGACTGGCCGTCCAGGGACGTCTGATATTCCGGTGTCAGCACTTCCGCGGCCGCCGCATCCAAAACGCCAAGCGCTTCGGACAGCGTGTAGCCCGGCGCGACGTTTGCTGAAATGATCGCCGCGCGCAGCCGGTTGAAGTGATTCAGTTCCTTCGGCGCCACCGTTTCAGTCAGCGTCACCAGATTCGAAAGCTGGGTGATGTCGCCGCGTGAGCCGCGCACATAAATCGACGTCAGGTCGGTCGGTTGACGGCGGTCCTTGTCCTCGAGCTTGACGATGACGTCGTACTGTTTGCCCTCGCGCTTGAACCTCGTCACCTGGCGCCCGCCAAGCAGCGTCTCCAGCGTGCGGCCGATGGCTTCGACCTGGATGCCCAGCGCCGAGGCCTTGTTGCGATCGATCTCCACCGACAACTGCGGTTTATTCAGCTTGAGATCGCTGTCGACATTGGTCAGCGCCGGTGAGCGGCGCGCCCTGGCCACCAGCTCCGTGACCGAGCGGTCCAGTTCTTCGTAGGAATTGCCCTGCACCACGTACTGCACCGGCGGGTTGCGGAAGTTCTGGCCCAGCGACGGCGGATTGATCGGGAACGCCAGCACGCCGGGCATGGTTGCAAACATCTTCGGCGCAAGCGCAGCCGTGACCTCCTGCGTTTTGCGGCTGCGCTCCTGCCAGTCCTGCAAGCGCACGAACGAAAGCGCAAAGTTCACCGGATTCGGGCGGTCCAGCCCCGGAGCGACCACGACAAAATAGGAACTGATTTCCGGCACTTCGGCATAGATGCGCTCCCATTCCCGCGCATAATTATCGGTGTATTCCTTGGTGGCACCTTCGGGTGCACTCATCACGCCGAGGAAAAAACCGCGATCTTCCAGCGGCGATAACTCCGATTTGATGGTCAGGAATAAGGCCGCGCCGGCAGCCGCGATCACCACAAACAGCGCAACAACGATGCCTTTACGAGCCAGGCTGCGCCGCAACAGTCGCTCATACCCGGCCGCCATGCCTTTAAAAAAACGCTCCAGCGCGTTGTAGACCTTGCCGTGAGAGGCCTCGTGATGCAGCAGCCGCGAACACATCATCGGCGTCAGTGTCAGCGCGACAAACCCCGACACCACCACCGCCGCGGCGACTGTCAGCGCAAATTCCAGGAACAGGCGCCCGGTGTTGCCGGTGGCAAACGCCAGCGGCGCAAACACCGCAGCCAGCGTCACCGTCATCGCCACCACCGCAAACGCAATCTCCCGCCCGCCGGTCAGTGCGGCGTCGATCGGCGTCATGCCGTCTTCAATGTGGCGGTGAATGTTTTCCAGCACGACGATGGCGTCATCAACCACCAGACCGACTGCGAGCACGATGCCCAGCAGCGTCAGCACGTTGATCGAGAAACCCATCATCCAGATCAGGAAAAATGCGCCGATCAGCGACACCGGAATGGTCACGAACGGAATCAGCGTCGCCCGGAACGACCGCAGGAACAGGAAAATGACCAGCACCACCAGCGCCAGTGCTTCGGCCATCACGCTGTACACCGAGGTGATCGACTTTTCGATGAACACCGAGGTATCGAAGGCCACCGCGATCTGCATGCCCGGCGGCAGCGCCGCGCTGAGCTTGGGCACTTCGGCCTTGACCGCCTGCGCCACCGCCAGCGTATTCGCGGTGGACTGCTTGACGATGCCCAGGCCCACGGCCGGCTTGCCATTGACACGCAGGATGTTGCGTTCATCGGCGGCGCCCAGTTCGGCGCGGCCGACATCGCGCAACCGCACCGGGTAACCCTTCACATCGCGGATGATCAGCTGGTTGAACTGCTCCGGCGAGCGCAGATCGGATTCCGACAGCACGGTGAATTCGCGCTGGCTGCTTTCGATGCGGCCCGAGGGCACTTCGATGTTTTGCCGGCGCAGCGCGTCCTCGACATCCTGCGGCGTCAGCGCATAAGCCGCCAGGCGCTCGCGATCGAGCCAGATGCGCATCGCGTAACGCCGCTCGCCGCCGATGATCACCGAGGCCACGCCCGGCAGGGTCTTCAGACGGTCGGCGACATAACGATCGGCATAGTCCGAAATCTCCAGCGCGGCATGCTGTTCCGAGAACAGGCGCAGCCAGACGATGGCCTGCGCATCCGCCTCTACCTTGGCGATGATCGGCTCCTTGACCTCCAGCGGCAACCGGTCGCGCGCGCGCGATACGCGGTCGCGCACGTCGTTCGCCGCAAGATCGGGATCGCGGTCATTGGTGAACTCGACGGTGATCTGGCTGACTTCCTCGCGGCTGACCGACTTCAGCGTCTTCACGCCTTCGATGCCCGAGATGCTGTCTTCCAGCGGCTGCGTGACCTGCGATTCGATGACCTGCGGACTGGCGCCGGTGTAGACGGTACGCACCGAGACCACCGGCGAATCGATCTTCGGGTATTCACGTACGGTCAGGCGGTCAAACGCAATGATGCCGATCAGGATGATCAGCAGGCTCATCACCGTAGCCAGCACGGGGCGCTTGACGGAAAGCTCCGGCAGGAACATTGCGCTACTTCGTCGGTGCCGGCTTGGCGCCCGGCACGCTGACCGTGGCGCCGTCCTGCAGCCTCAACTGGCCGTCGATGACGATGACATCACCGGCCTCAAGCCCCTTGAGGACTTCGACCTCGCCGGGGCGGCGCACACCCATCTCGATTTTCACCAGTTGCGCCTTGCCATCGGCGACACGGAACACATAACGGCCGTCGCCGCGCGGAACGATCGCCTGCTCCGGCACCAGCAGCGCGTTGTCGCGGCGCTCCAGATCAAGGCTGACACGGGCGAACATGCCCGGCTTCAGCCGCACACCGGGATTCGGCAGACGCGCACGCAGCAACACTGTGCGCGTGGATTCATCCACTGCGGGCTCTATCGCATAAATCACGCCATTGAACTGTTCGCCGGGATAAGCATCGACATGAATCGTCAGCGGCTGGCCAACGCGGATGCGCCGCAAAAAGGCCTCGGGCACGCGGAAGTCGAGTTTCAGCACGCCGATGCCTTCCAGCCGCGCAATATCCTGTCCAGCCTTGGCATAGGCGCCGGGGCTGACCTGGCGCAAACCGGTCACACCTTCAAACGGCGCGCGGATGGTGCTCTTCGCCAGCTTCGCCTTGATTTCGGCTTCCCGCGCTGCAGACTGATTCAGATTTTCGCGCGTCTCATCCATCGCCTGCGCGCTGATGAAATTCTTCGCCAGCAGTTCTTCCGCGCGTTTGAGCCGGCTGCGGTTCAAATTCGCCGCGGCAACAGCGGATGTGAGTTGCGCCTCGACTTCGGAAGCATCCAGCGACACCAGCTTGTCGCCTTTGCGCACCAGTTGACCTTCCTGAAAATGGAAGGCTTCGATGCGGCCGTCAATCTCCGGGCGGATCATCACCGACTCATTGGCGAGCAGCGTGCCCACTGCAGAAACCGAATCGGTGACGGTGCCGCGGCTGACCGCGGCCGTCTTCACCGGCAGCGCACGCGCCGGACCGGCGCTCGGCTTGCCCGTGGCGGGTAATTGCGGTTTGGAGAAATACTGCCAGGCGTAACCCGCACCGGCCATGACGGCGACCGCGAGGGCCAGGTATGCGATGCGTTTCATCGGAAAGGGAATATGGGAAACAACCCGGGAAACAAAGTAAAAAACAGCGGGGCCGGCGATGGGATCACCGGCAGGATCGCATGCAGTTTACCCCGCGACGCTTACCTTGTCAGAGCGGATTGGGTCGACGAAGTGCCACCGCCTGCTCCGGTCGCCCCGCCCCGACGATCTCACCCGGGCAGGTTGTCGGCAATCCAGTCGGCCACAAAATCCATACCGACCTGACGGTTGTCGACATGCGCATGTTCGGCGCCGCCATCGTCAGCGGTAAACACGCGCAGCGTCTTGCGTTGGGAGCCGACGGCGTCATAGAGCTTCTGCGCGTTCTCCGCCGGCACCACGCGATCATTGGCGCCGTGGGTGACCAGGAACGGCATGGTGATCTGGTGCGCAACCTCCTGCAGCCGGAAGCATTTCGCCATCTCAATACCGCCGTCAGCATCTGCCGCACCCACCACCCATTGAAACTGGAAGTTGGATTGCGCCACCTTGTTGCCTTCCGCCTGCGCCTTTTCCTTGATGCGCTGCTGCCACGCCGCCAGATCCCAGTGCAGCGCGGTCATCGCCACAGCCGCGGCATACCGTTTTTCGAACGCGGCGATGCGCGCCGAGTAATAACCGCCGAAGCTGTAGCCCATGATCACCACCCGCGCCGGATCGACATCGGCGCGCTGCGCGACATAGTCGTAGGCCGCCTTGCCCGGCACTTCGTAGTCGTAACGGCTGTGGATACCGCGAAAACGCAGCGTCTCGCCCTGCCCCGGACCGTCGATCGCCAGCGTATGCATGCCGCGCTTCGCGAACTCGAGTCCGGCAAAGATGATGCTCATCTCCTTGCAGTTGTCCATGCCGTTGAAAATCACCACGGTCGGCGCGCGCAGCGATACACCCGGGGCTTTCATGAACAGCGCCGGCAGCGTCGTTCCCTCATAAGGCACTTCGACGAAGTCGATTTCGGCATGGCGGCGCGTCAGCCCTTCGCGAAAGCAGCGGTAGGCATTGCGCCCCACGGCGACCTTGGCTTCGCCCGGCGGAATAAAACGTTCACCGGTGTAGTAATAATTGCCGGCACGCAGGTAATAGTTGCCGGCGGTGCGGGTATGGCCACGCGCCGCCTCGGCATCGGCGGTTTTTTCGACCTGTGCCGCCATCGCACACCACACCTCCTGCCAGGCATCGGGTTCGCCCTGCCGGCCCTTCAGCGTTTCGGCAATGCGGTCGATCTCGTCCATCGCCACCACGCCGTAGGGCGCCATGCCCTTGCACGCCAGTGCGGCGTTGGACCACAGGAAATTGCCGGGAAAATGATCAATCCAGAAACCGCGCGCGCTCATGTTGCTCCTCTCACTGCATTACGGTAACGACGGGCATGCGCAATGCACGCCGTCGCTGTGACGTAAACAATTGTTTTAAATTATTTTTACTGCTGCTGTTGCTGCTGCGACTGCTGATCCCGCTCGGCAATGTCGCGGCGTACCTGGTCCATGTCCAGCGCCTTCGCCTGCGTCAGTACGCCGTCGAGTCCCGAAGCCGGTAGCGCGCCGGGCTGCATGAAGACGACGATTTCTTCGCGAAACAGCATGATGGTCGGAATCGAGCGGATGCCGAAATGACCGGCCAGCGACTGCTCGTCGTCGGAATTTATTTTGGCAAACACCACGTCGGGATGCTGCTCGGAAGCCGCCTCGAACACCGGCGCAAAACTCTTGCAGGGGCCGCACCACGGCGCCCAGAAATCAATGATCACCAGCTTGTTGCCGGTGACCGTCGCTTCGAAATTCTGTTGGGTGAGTTCCAGAACAGCCATCATTGCGCTCCGCAGTTTGTGAAGCGCAATAATCGCATAAAACCTGCAGTTCAGGCGCCGCCGCTGGCGATTCCCGCGCTCTGCTGCAGCAGGTTGAGCAGCGCCGCCGCCTTGTCGAAGGTTTCCTGGTATTCAGCTTCGCGCTGCGAATCGGCGACGATGCCGCCGCCCGCCCAGAAACGCACGATGCCGCGCGAATGCACCAGCGTGCGAATGGCGATGTTGGTGTCCATGTCACCGTCGTAACCGATGTAGCCGATGGCGCCGCAATAGACACCGCGGCGGTGCGGCTCCAGCTCTTCGATGATCTGCATCGCACGGGTTTTCGGTGCGCCGGTGATTGAACCCCCGGGGAAGGCGCCGCGCAGCAGGTCGATGGCATCGCGCCCCGCCGCCAGCTTCCCGGTCACCGTGCTGACCAGGTGATGCACCGTGGCAAAACTCTCGACCTCGAACAGCCGCGGCACCTTCACCGAACCGATGGCGCAGTTTTTCGACAGGTCATTGCGCAACAGGTCGACGATCATCAGGTTCTCGGCGCGGTCCTTCTCGCTCGCCACCAATTCGGCGATGCGCTCGGCATCCAGTTTGGCATGACCGGCGCGCGGCCGCGTGCCCTTGATCGGCCTGGTTTCAACCTGACCGTTGGCCACACGCAGGAAACGTTCGGGCGATGCCGAGAGGATCTGCGCGTAGGGCGTATTCATGTACGCCGAGTACGGCGCCGGGTTGATCAACCGCAGCCGCTGATACGCAAGCCAGGGATCGCCACTGGCATGCGCGGTAAAACGCTGAGCCAGATTGACCTGGTAACAGTCGCCGGCACGAATGTAGTTGAGGATGCGGTCGAAGGCGTGGCCGTAGCCCTTGGGCGTGAAATTGGAAGTGACCGGAGACGTCACCCGGAACGGTGGGCGCTGCCGCTCCGAAGGTTCCGCCGTAAACAAGCGCACCAGCCCGTCCCATTTGCGATCGGTATCCGGATCGCGGCCCTGTCCGACCAGCCAGGCCTTTTGCTCGGAATGATCCACCACCACCGCCCAGTCGTAGATGCCGATGGCCATATCGGGAATGCGTTCGCTGTCACGCGCCCGCGCCGGCAGACGCTCCAGACGTCGCGCAAGGTCGTAACCGAAATAACCGATGGCGCCGCCGGTGAATGGCAACACAACTCCGGGCAACTCGCCGCGGCAGGAAGGCTCGATGGCGAGCTGCGCCCGCAGCAGCTCGAAGGGATCAGCCCGCGACAGTTCGCTGGTTTCGCCATGCACCTCGGTCAGCCCGCCGCGCGTAATCAGCCGCACATGCGGTTCGGCGGCGATGATGTCGTAACGCGCCTGCCCCGGGTAATGCAGACCGCTGTCGAGGAACACCGCCCACGGCCGATCCGCCACGGCCTCGAACAGCGCAGCGCTGTCGGGGCGGTAGGGCAGTTCGGTCAGCAGCGGAATCGTCATAGGCGCATTTTAGTGAATCTTTGGCGCATCAACCGGGCCGGGTGGGGGGCAGTGACACTGAACCGCAATCCCAGAGTCATCTGACGGAAACAAATGATGCTTAACCTTGGCGCTGTAAAAACGAAAAGCAATCATATACTTTGATCAAAACACTCACAAATCGCATTAATCAAAGCGTTTTTAACGCACTTTATGCCCGTTCGCTGATCTACAACACCTGCTGGGAAGACCCGGCGGTGGATCGTCTGGCGCTGAATATTGGCAGCGACGACACCATCCTGGTCATCACCAGTGCCGGCTGCAACACGCTCGACTATGCCCTCGCCGGACCACGGCATATCCATGCCGTTGACGCCAACCCGCGGCAGACCGCCCTGCTTGAGCTGAAACTTGCCGGCATCCGGCGCCTTCAATTCGACGATTTCTTCGCACTGTTCGGCGAAGGGCGTCACCCCCGCTTTGACCAGATTTACCGAGATACCCTGCGCCAGGACCTGTCGCCGTTCGCACAGCAGTTCTGGGATGGCGCCGGGCCGTGGTTCAGCCGCCGCAATCCGCGCAATACCTTCTATTTCCACAGTCTGTCGGGACGTGTGGCCACGCTGTTCCGTCACTACGTCGATCTGCAACCGCAGTTGCGTTCGGCGGTGGATGAACTGGTCGACGCGAAATCGCTGGACCAGCAGCGTGACATCTACGACTCGCGGATTGCGCCGCGCATGTGGGGCCCCAGCATGAACTGGGCGCTGTCGCGGCAGATCACCATGAGCATGCTCGGCGTGCCCGCACCCCAGCATGAGGAAGTACGCAAGCAACACGCCGGGGGCGTACCGGGATTCGTGCGCGACGCCATCGAATATGTATTCCGCTGCCTGCCCTTGTGGAGCAATTATTTCTGGCGGGTCTATGTACGCGGCGCCTATACCCGGGACTGCTGCCCGGAATACCTGAAGCGCGACAATTTCCTCGCGCTGAAAAACGGCCTCGCCGACCGCATCACTCACCACAGCTGCACCGTCACCGAACTGCTGCAAAGCGTGCGGCCCCGCGTATCGAAATTCGTACTGCTGGACCACATGGACTGGCTGGGTTCGTTCCAGCCTGAAGCGCTGCGCGAGGAATGGTCGGCGCTGCTCGAATGTGCGGCGCCCGGCGCGCGCGCGATATTCCGCAGCGCTCATGCGCAGCCAGCCTATCTCGATACGCTCACCGTGCCCGGCGCCGGGCGTAACCGCAGCCTGCGGGAACTGCTGACCTTTCATCCGGAACTCGCGACCCGCCTGACGCTGGAGGATCGTGTGCATACCTACGCCGGATTCCATATCGCTGACGTTCGTCCCTGAAGGTGAACGCATGAAAACCTCGATCCCGGCCGATTTCAAAACCCTGTGGCGACTTGCCCGCGGCGCGCCCGCAGGCAAAAACCACGCCGATCGCCTGGAGCGTTTTTATCGTCCGCAGGCGGAATCCTACGATGCTTTCCGCGATCGACTGCTGCAGGGACGAGCCGAACTGATCGAACTGCTGGCGCCTCCGGACGGCGCGCTGATCGTCGAACTCGGCGCCGGCACCGGCAACAACGCCCGGCATTTTGGCGCACAACTGGCGCGATTTGAAACTGTTGAACTCGTTGACCTGTGTCCCGCGCTGCTGGAACAGGCCCGGGAGCGCTGGGCCCATGAACCGCGGGTGCGGGTCATCGAGGCCGACGCCACGCATTACCGTCCTTCACGTCCCGCGGATCGCGTTTACCTGTCCTACTCGCTGACCATGATGCCGGAGTGGCGTGCGGCACTGGAAAATGCGGTGGCCATGCTCAAGCCCGGCGGCATTCTCGGTGTCGTCGATTTTGAACTGCCCCGCGGCGACTGCCTCGCCGAGCGTTGCGCCTGCGAATTCTGGCGGCGCTGGTTTGCCCATGACGGCGTCTATCTGAATCGCGCCCACGTCGAAGTCATGCAGTCGCTCACCGAAACCGTAAGCCTCAGAGAATCCAACGCCGCGCTGCCCTACCTGCCCGGGCTGCGCGTTCCCTATTACATCTACGTGGGTCGCAAACCCCTTCCGGCAAACACACTCCAATGAACAGAGTCCGAACCCTTTTCCTGTCCGACATCCATCTCGGCACCCGGGCCTGCCAGGCTGAACACCTGCTGGCGTTCCTGAAAGACTACGATTGCGAGAATCTGTTTCTCGTCGGCGACATCATCGATTTCTGGGCGATGAACCGTTCGGTGCACTGGCCCGCTTCGCACAACACCGTAGTGCAGAAAATTCTCAAGAAGGCGCGCCACGAAACCAAGGTTTACCTGATCCCGGGCAATCACGACGAACTGCTGCGCGAACACGTGGACTCGAATTTCGGCGATGTCCTTCTGCTGCGCGAACATGTTCACACTGCTGCAGACGGCAAGAAATACCTGATCCTGCACGGCGACGAATACGATCAGATCACCGCTCTGCATCGCTGGATTTCGGTGCTCGGTGACATCTCGTACACTTTCCTCATCCACCTCAACCGCATGCTGTCATGGCTGCGCCGCAAGCTTGGTGTCAGTGGCCACTGGTCGCTGGCCGACTATGCCAAGCGCAACGTGCTGCAGGCGGTCAGCTTTATCAGCGATTTTGAAACCGCGGTTGCGCGCACCGCCGCGCATCGCGGGCTCGACGGCGTGATCTGCGGCCATATCCACACCGCCGCACACCGCAAGATCGAGAACATCACCTACATCAACTGCGG
>CAIZLW010000093.1 GCA_903933915.1 uncultured beta proteobacterium
GCCGCACTGTTCGATACCGTGCATGCGGTTGCGATGGAACTGTGTCCGCAACTGGGCATCAGCATTCCCGTGGGCAAGGATTCGCTGTCGATGAAGACGACATGGAGTGATAACGGAGCACGCAAGGAAGTGGTGGCGCCGCTGTCGCTGATCGTATCGGCCTTCGCGCCGGTGACCGATGCGCGGCGCACGCTGACGCCGCAACTGCGTACCGATTGCGGTGATACCGATTTGCTGCTGATCGACCTCGGTGGCGGCCGCAACCGGCTCGGTGCTTCGGCGCTGGCGCAGGTGTATGACGCGATCGGAGACACCACGCCGGATGTTGTTTCCGCCGGTGAACTGAAAGCGTTTTTTGCGGCGATCCAGCAACTGAATCGCGATGCCCTGCTGCTGGCCTATCACGACCGTTCGGATGGCGGCCTGCTGACGACGCTGTGTGAAATGCTGTTTGCCGCGCGTTGTGGTGCTCAAATTGAATTGCGCGGCGACGATGCCGCGGCGCTGTTGTTCAGCGAGGAACTGGGTGCCGTGGTGCAAATTCGCCGCGATGACCGCGTGCGGGTGCTCGATGCGTTCGATGCCGCAGGAATCGCCGTACATTGCACGATCATCGGATCTGTAGCCAGCGGTGACCGATTGACAGTCGGCGTCAATGGCAAACGGGTGCTCGACGAAGCGCGCAGCGAACTGCATCGTGCCTGGTCGGAAACCACCTACCGGATGCAAAGCCTGCGCGACAACCCGGACTGCGCGCAGCAGGAATACGACCGTCTGCTCGATGCCGGCGACCCTGGCATTTCACCGAAGCTGACTTTCAATCCGGATGAGGACATTGCTGCGCCGTTTATCGGTCGCGGCGCAAAACCGCGCATGGCGATCCTGCGCGAGCAGGGCGTCAACGGCCAGATCGAAATGGCGGCGGCGTTTGACCATGCCGGATTCGCTACTGTAGATGTCCATATGAGCGACATCATTGCCGGGCGGGTCAGCCTTGCCGATTTCAAGGGTTTCGCCGCTTGCGGCGGATTCTCGTATGGCGACGTGCTGGGGGCGGGTGAGGGCTGGGCCAAGTCGATCCTGTTCAATGCCCGTGCGCGTGATGAATTCACAGCGTTTTTCGGGCGCAAGGACAGTTTTGCGCTGGGCGTCTGTAACGGCTGCCAGATGATGAGCAACCTGCATGAATTGATACCGGGCGCCGAACGCTGGCCGCATTTTGTGCGCAACCGCTCCGAGCAGTTCGAAGCGCGCTTTGTCACACTGGAAGTACAGGAATCGCCGTCGCTGTTTTTCGGCGGCATGGCGGGCAGCCGGATTCCGGTGGCTGTCGCGCACGGCGAAGGTTATGCCGAGTTTGCCGACGCATCGGCAGTGGCGGCGGCGCAGCCGCTGGTGGCGCTGCGTTATGTCGACCATCGCGGCGCCGCGACCGAGACCTATCCGCTGAATCCCAATGGTTCGCCGCAGGGCATTACCGGGCTGACTACGGTCGACGGCCGCTTCACCATCCTGATGCCGCATCCGGAACGGGTGTTTCGGGCCGCGCAGAATTCCTGGCATCCGGCGGAATGGCGCAACGACGGTCCGTGGCTGCGCATGTTCCGCAACGCGCGGCGCTGGGTGGGTTAGCGGTAAACAGGGTGCCGCGCAATGCGATGCCCTGGTATTGATAAAAAACTAAATAAAAACAAATACTTAGGATTTTTCGGTCAAGGCCGGCTGCCAGCGCAGATCCAGCGTCAGCGGGAACGCCGGGTTATGCACTTCGGGTGGCACCGTCATCGGGCCCGGCGTGTGGCCGTGGTCCCAGAACCGCGCGATCCGTCGCGCTTCGGCTTCGTTGGCATTGACCGGCAGCGTTTCGTAGTTGCGGCCGCCGGGATGCGACACATGGTATTTGCAACCGCCGATGGAGCGTCTGCTCCAGGTGTCGATAATATCGAGGGCCAGCGGGGCATGTACGGCGATGGTTGGGTGCAGCGCTGAAGGCGGACTCCATGCGCAGTAGCGCACGCCGGCGACGAATTCGCCGGGGGTGCCGGTGGGTGTCATCGGTAGCGCGCGGCCATTGCAGGCGACGATGTGGCGCGACTCGGTCAAGCCGCGTGCGCGTACCTGCAAGCGCTCGACCGAGGAGTCGACATAACGTGACGTTGCACTGAGGCCGATTTCCTCGCCCAGCACATGCCACGGCTCGATGGCCTGACGCAACTCAAGTTCAATGCCGTTGTAGACCACGGTGCCGTAGCGCGGGAAGCGGAACTCATGGAACGGCGCAAACCACGCATCGTCAAAGGCGTAACCGGCGCGCCGCAGGTCTTCCATCACATCATGAAAATCGGCGGCGACGTAGTGCGGCAGCATAAAGCGGTCATGCAGTTGCGTGCCCCAGCGCACCAGCTTTTCGTTGTAGGGTGTTTTCCAGAACCATGCGACCAGCGCGCGCAGCAGCAGCATCTGCGCCAGGCTCATCTGCGGATGCGGCGGCATTTCGAAACCGCGGAACTCGAGCAGGCCGAGGCGGCCGGTGCCGCCGGCCATGGTATAGAGCTTGTCGATGCAGAACTCGGCACGGTGCGTATTACCGGTGAGGTCGACGAGGAAATTGCGCAGCAGCCGGCCGGTCATTTCCGGCGGAATGGCAGCGCCGTGTTTTTTCTGCAGCAGGGCCATTTGCTGGAAGGCAATTTCCAGTTCATAGAGGTTGTCGTCGCGGGCCTCATCGACGCGGGGCGCCTGGCTGGTCGGTCCGATGAACATGCCGGAGAACAGGTATGACAGCGATGGGTGGTTCTGCCAGTAAGTGATCAGGCTGCGCAGCAGGTCGGGGCGGCGCAGCAGCGGGCTGTCCGCAGCCGTGCTGCCGCCGAGCGTGATGTGGTTGCCGCCGCCGCTGCCAGTGTGACGGCCATCGAGCATGAATTTCTCAGCGCCCAGTCGCGTCTGCCGCGCTTCTTCGTACAGCGCAGTGGTGTTGGCCACCAGTTCACCCCAGGTTTTTGCGGGATGAATATTGACTTCAATGACGCCGGGGTCGGGTGTTACACCGAGCGAAGTGACACGCGCATCATGAGGCGGGCCGTAACCTTCGAGCCGGACCCGCAGTTTCAGCGCTGCAGCCGTGTTTTCGATCAGCGTCAGCAGGTCGAAATAGGGCTCGACGGTTTCGAAAGGCGGCACGAATACATACAACCGGCCGTCACGCACTTCGATGCACAACGCGGTGCGGACGAATTTTTTGCCGTCGGCGGTTTTTTCCGGCAATACGTTCAGCGGCAGGCGGTAGCCGAGCGCTGAATCGCCGTTGATCAGGATCAACCGGTTGTCGGGCAGCGGCCACGGCGAACTGATCCAGCTGTTGTCCTTGTCGTCGGCGCCGAGTGGCAGCACATAACCGGCAGCAGTGCCGCCGGGCGCGCGTTTGACCTTCTCGGGCGACAGGTGCGTGAGCGGGTCTTCCCAGGCCGCGAGCAGGTTTTTTGCGGGCAGTTTCAACGCAGCGGCCAGCATTTCTGCAAAACGGGTTGCATCCGCAGCTCTGGTGTCGGCGGCAGTTGTTGCGGCGCCGATCAGCTCCGGATCGCGCCACAGTCTCTGGCCATCGTTGCGCCACTGTATGCCCAGCGACCAGCGCGGCAGCGGCTCGCCGGGATACCACTTGCCCTGTCCGTAAAACACCAGACCGCCTGCGGCGAAACGTTCTTTCAGCCGCCAGGCCAGTTGTTCTGCCAGAGCCCATTTTTTGTCAGACAGCGCCGCAGTGTTCCATTCCGCGCCGTCCATGTCGTCGATCGAGACAAAGGTCGGTTCGCCGCCTTGCGTAAGCCGCACATCGCCGGCCTTGAGTTCGGTATCGATCTTGCGGCCCAGGGCATCGACGGTCAGCCACTGCGCATCGTCGTACGGTTTGGTCACCCGCGGGTCTTCATGCATGCGGGTGACGGTCATGGCGAAATCAAACGTGGTCTCGCAGGGGTCGACGCCGCCGCTGACGGCTGCAGCGCTGGCCGGCGAGGGCGTGCAGGCCAGGGGGATATGGCCTTCACCGGCGAGCAGGCCGGAGGTCGGGTCGAGACCGATCCAGCCGGCGCCCGGGATGTAGGCTTCGGCCCAGGCGTGCAGGTCGGTAAAGTCGCGGTCAGTGCCCGACGGGCCATCGAGCGATTTCTGATCTGCCTTGAGCTGGATCAGGTAACCCGAGACAAAACGTGCGGCGAGGCCGCAGTGACGCAGGATCTGCACCAGCAGCCAGCCGCTGTCGCGGCACGAGCCGTTGCGTTTGTGCAGCGTCTGTTCGCAGGTCTGCACGCCGGGTTCCATGCGAACCAGATAGCCGATGTGGTTCTGCAGCTGACGGTTGACCTCGACCAGGAAATCGATGGTGGCAATGTCGGCCGGAAGCGATTTGCGGAATGTTTCCAGCCATTGCATCAGCAACGGGCCGTTTTCATCAAGCACTAGATAGGGTACGAGATCGCGTGCGAGCGCGGGGTCGTATACAAACGGAAACTTCTCGGCACGGCTTTCGATGAAAAAATCGAAGGGATTGATCACCGTCATGTCGGCAACCAGGTCGACGGTGATTTCCAGCTCCGTGGTCTTTTCCGGAAATACGAAACGCGCGATGTAGTTGCCGAAGACGTCCTGCTGCCAGTTGATGAAGTGTGCGGCAGGGCTGACGTTCAGCGAATATGAAAGGATGGGGGTGCGGCTGTGCAGCGCGGGACGCAGGCGTATCTCGTGCGCTGAGAGCCCGACGGAGCGGTCATAGATGTAACGCGTCTTGTGATGCAGTCCGACGTGGATGCTCACGCGGGCTCCCGCGGCGCACCGGGGCGATGATCAAGGCTGGGTAGTGACATTCCAGTCCGGGTTGGGGAGCTCGCTGAATACCTTGCGCAGGCCGGCACCCCACTGTTTGTGAATCATGTTGAAGTAGGGATCGCTTTCTTCGATATGGTGCCGGTAGCTGACCTTGAAGCTGTCGCGTTCATAAATCAGCAGGTCGATTGGCAGCCCGACCGAGATATTGCTACGCATCGTCGAGTCGAAGGAGACGAGCAGGCACTTGGTGGCTTCGAGCAGACTGGTGTCGTTTTTAACGACGCGGTCGATCACCGGCTTGCCGTATTTGCTTTCGCCGATCTGGAAATAAAGCGTTTCCGGCGTCGATTCGATGAAGTTGCCTTCGCTGTAGACATGGAACAGCCGCTGCGGCTCGCCGCGGATCTGGCCACCGACGATGAATGAGGCGCTGGAATCGATATTACTTTGCTGCAGAAAGGGCGCGTTGCGGTTGCGCACATCGCGCAAGGCCTGGCCGGTCAGGTCGGCCACGTCATACATCGATTCGGCATTCATGATGGTCTGCGGCTGAGTCTGCCGTTTGGCATGCTCTTCCAGCAGCTTGATGGCGCTCTGGGTGATCGACAGGTTGCCCGCGGTGAGCATGACGATGACGCGATCGCCGTCCTGCGAAAAAATATACATCTTGCGGAAGCTGGCGATATTGTCTACGCCTGCATTGGTGCGGGTGTCCGATGCGAACACCATGCCGGTATCCAGCATCACTGCTACACAGTAGGTCATTGTCTTTTCTGATATTGATTGAGCCGTGCCGAAGCATAGGGGATGCGGTCTGCACTGACAAGGTCGAATGGATTCATGTTTCGGACGTCGTTTTTCAGACATCAGGCGCCTTGGCTCTGGGTTCTGCCCAATGTGTTTTTGCCATCCGGTCCGTAGACTGGCGCGAGGAAGTGGTCGTTCAGTTCGTCATTCAGGCTGTGGAGTTTCTCCAGGAATTTCATCAGATACTCATGCAAGCCCGTTTCCATGACCTGTTCCACACGACCGAAGTGCAACTGCGCATGCAATTCACCGGCCAGCCGTTCCGGTTCCATGGAGTCGTTACGGCACAGGCCGCGCAGGATTTCGTAGATCTCGTCCATGCAGGCGTGCAGGGAGCGCGGCAGATCCTCGCGCAGGATCAGCAGTTCGGCGACGCGTTTGGGCGTAATCACATCACGGTAAATGCGCCGGTAGGAACTGAGGGCGCTGACCGATCGCAGCATCGCGCTCCACTGGTAGTAGTCCACTGCGCCGCCGACTTCCGCGGGGCTGGGCAGCAGCGTATGGTATTTGACGTCGAGCAAACGCACGGTATTGTCGGCGCGCTCCATGAATGTGCCGAGACGGATGAACTGGTACGCTTCGTCGCGCAGCATGGTGCCGAAAGTGACGCCGCGGAACTGGTGCGATTGGGTCTTGATCCATTCAAAGAATTCGTTGATGCCGCCCTGGTTCAGCGCGACTTCGCTGCGGCCGCGCAACTCCAGCCACATCGCGTTCAGGTCTTCGTACATCTCGGCCGTCATTACGCCACGCATGCTGCGGCCGTTTTCGCGGGCGGCATGCATCAGCGAATAGATGCTTGATGGATTGGTGATATCGAGCACCATGAAGTGCAGCACCTTGTCGGAAGTCAGCGGCCCGGGGTTGCTGGCGTAATAGGTGCTGGCGAGACCGTTGATGACCAGTGGCAGCGCCCACGGCTCGGCCCAGGCCTGCTCGCTGTCGGTGATGCGGTAGGGCAGCAGCGACATGCGGTGGGTGACGTCGAGCAGGCGTGCGGTGTTCTCGGCGCGTTCGATTTGCCGCGACATCCAGTACAGGTTGTTGGCTTGTCGGCTCAGCATCAGAGGTCCTCCAGTACCCAGGTATCCTTGGTGCCGCCGCCCTGTGAGGAATTGACCACCAGTGACCCTTCGTGCAATGCGACGCGTGTCAGGCCGCCCGGCACCAGAGTGACGTTTTTGCCGGACAGCACGTACGGGCGCAGATCGACGTGACGCGGCAGGATGTCCGAATCGCAGAAGGTCGGGCAAGTCGACAGCGCCAGTGTCGGCTGTGCGATGTAGTTGGCGGGATTTTGCTCGATTCTTTTGCGGAATTCAGCAATCTGTTCCTTCGTTGACGTTGGGCCGACCAGCATGCCGTAGCCGCCGGAGCCTTGCACTTCCTTGACCACCAGTTCCGGCAGGTGTGCCAGCGTGTAGGCCAGATCGTCGGGCTTGGACAGCATGTAGGTGGGCACGTTGGAAATGATCGGCTTCTCGTTGAGATAGAACTCGATCATCTTCGGCACGTACAGGTAAGTGGATTTGTCGTCGGCAACGCCGGTGCCGATGGCATTGGCCAGCGTGACGTTACCGGCGCGGTAGGCGGCGAAAATGCCGGGTACGCCCAGCGTGGAGTCCGGGCGGAACGCCAGCGGATCGAGATAGTCGTCGTCGATGCGGCGATAGATGACGTCGACGCGCTGCGGACCTTCAGTGGTACGCATGTAGACAATGTCGTTGGCGACAAACAGATCCTGGCCTTCGACCAGTTCAATGCCCATTTGCTGGGCCAGGAACGTGTGTTCGAAATAGGCGCTGTTGTAAGAGCCCGGAGTCAACAGCACTACCGTCGGCTGGCTCGCTTGGTCAGGAGCCACTGCGCGCAGGTTCTCCAGCAGCACGTCGGTGTAATGGTCGATCGGCGCCACCGGCATGCGGCCGAACAGGTCCGGAAACAGCCGCATCATCATCTTGCGGTTTTCGAGCATGTAGGACACGCCGGAGGGTGTGCGCAGGTTGTCTTCGAGCACGTAAAACTGGCCGTCATCGGTCTTGACGATGTCAACGCCGGCGATGTGCACATAGACGTCGCCCGGTACCTTCATGCCCTGCATTTCGGGCCGGTATGCGGGGTTGCCGGTGACCTGGGCCGCGGGAATGATGCCGGCCTTGATGATTTCCTGATCGTGGTAGACGTCTTTCAGGAAGGCATTCAGCGCGCGCACACGCTGGCAGGCGCCGTCGTTGATGATTTTCCAAGCGGCCGGCCGGATGATCCGCGGAATGATGTCGAACGGGATGGAGCGCTCGGTGCCGGATTCGTCACCGTACACCGCAAAAGTGATGCCTTGACGGGTGTAGAGCGCGTTGGCCTCGCGCTGTTTCTGAGGCAGAAAATCCGGGGTTTTTTCGGCCAGCCATTCGGCGTAGGCGCGATAATGCGGGCGTATCGAGCCGTTGGCCGCGCGCATCTCATCGTAAGGTCGCGTCGAATTCATCTGCTGTTCGTCTGGCTTAAGCTCGTTGGTTATGTTGGCGCACGTTGCAATTTAATAGCAACGGCTGTGCCAGTTAATGAGTTTTGAAGCTGATTTTGATTTTGCCGGGTAGCAGTGCTGATTCGGATTGATTTTGATCATGTCAGGGCGCGGTCATCCGCACCATTTTGGTGCGTTGGTGCTGGGTGTGGATAATTCGCACTGGTATGGGGCGTCATCAACGACGCTTGCTGCGAATACGCAGAAACAGGAACACTGGCGAAATGAGTAAAACAACGCAGCAACTGGTGGCAGCAACAGGACTTGATGTGTGGCCGGATCGCGCACTGGCGCATCTGGACCCGTCGGCTCGTGGCTTGTTGCAGGAGGTCGTTGAGTATGTACGGCAGGGCATGCCCGACGCTTGGACGGTTTCCAGGGAGACAGCGGACATCCTGCTGGAACTCGCTTTGGATCATGAATGTGTGGCCGCTGCGTTGTTGGTGCCGCAACTGCGGGCGCATCCGGAGTCGGCGCGTCAGCTCAGGGAGCGTTTCGCCGCGAGCATGATTGATCTCGCCGAAGGGGTGTTGCGCATGGGAGAGATCGGCGCGCTTTCCGGCAAGGCCGTATCGCGGGATCGACCGGAGGCACGGGCTGCGCAACTCGAGGCGCTGCGCAAGATGCTGCTGGCGATGGTGCAGGATGTGCGTGTTGTGTTGATCAGGCTGGCCGATCATCTGCGCGAACTGCGTGCCATCGTCAGGTCGGAGAGCACCCCGCGGCAGATCGAGCTGGCTGAACTGACGCGCGACATTTTTGCGCCCCTCGCCAACAGGCTTGGGGTCTGGCAGCTCAAATGGGAGCTGGAGGATCTTGCGTTGCGTTTGCTCGAGCCCGAGAGCTACAAGCGCATCGCCCGACTGCTGGATGAAAAGCGCCAGGATCGTGAGCATTACATCGAGAATGTGGTGGCGCAGTTGGAAGGGGAGTTGACCCGTGCCGGGATTGCCGGAGACGTCAGCGGCAGGCCCAAGCACATCGCCAGTATTCACCGCAAAATGAGTAAAAAAGCCCTTGATTTTAAAGGACTTTATGATGTCCGGGCGGTGCGCGTCCTGGTGCAGGACATCAAGGACTGCTACACCGTGCTCGGCATCGTGCACAGCCTGTGGTCGCCGTTGCCCAAGGAATTCGACGACTACATCGCCAAACCCAAGTCCAACAATTACCGCTCGCTGCATACGGCGGTCATCGGGCCTGAAGGCAAATCGGTTGAAGTGCAGATCCGCACCCACGAAATGCATGAGCATTCGGAATTGGGCGTCGCGGCGCACTGGCAATACAAGGAAGGCAGCCATGCCGATCGCGGCTATCAGGAAAAAATCGCCTGGCTGCGGCAGGTTCTGGAGTGGAAGGATGAAGTCAGTGATGCCGGTGAATTGGCCGAACAGTTCCGCACCGGTGTGTTTGAAGACACGGTCTACGTACTGACGCCGCAGGGTCGGGTTGTTGATTTGCCCAAAGACTCCACGCCGGTTGATTTTGCGTACCACGTGCACACGGAACTGGGGCATCGCTGCCGTGGCGCCAAGGTGGATGGCGTCATGGTTCCGCTCAATACGCCGCTCGCCAATGGCCAGCAGGTTGAAGTCATCACGGTAAAGCAGGGTGGACCGAGCCGCGACTGGCTTAACCCGCAACTCGGATTTCTGAAAAGCCCGGGAGCAAGGGGCAAGGTACGGCAATGGTTCAACCGGTTGAATCTGGAGGCCGATATGGCCCAGGGCCGGACCGTGCTTGAGAAGGAGTTGCAGCGCCGCGGGCTCAGCAAGACGAACCTCGATCAGCTCGCAGCCGACATGGGGTATGAGCGTCTGGGCGATTTGTTATCCGGACTGGGCAGAGGCGAGATCGGCCCGAAGGCCGTGCACGATGCGCTGAAGCCGGAAGAACCCGTCGTTGCCGGTGAAGAGGAAACGATCATTACGCGACGGCCGACGCGCGTCGGCGGTGGCGTGCTGGTGGTAGGTGTCGACAAACTGCTGACGTCGCCGGCGAAGTGCTGCCGTCCCGCGCCGCCTGAGCCCATCGTCGGTTTCGTGACGCGGGGCCGCGGCGTCAGCGTACATCGCGCCGATTGCTCGAATCTCGCAAGGCTTGATCCGGTCAGACGCATTGCCGCCGAATGGGGGGAGCCCGGTGCGGCAACGTTCCCGGTGGAAATCATTGTTGATGCCGTGGATCGCACCGGATTGCTGCGCGATATTTCAGAAGTGCTGTCGCGGGAACGCATCAATGTCACTGCGACAAGGACGAATTCGACGGATCTGAGCGCACGGATGCGGTTTACCGTGGAAATTATCAATCTCCATCAGTTGCAGCGCGTTCTGGCATTGATCCGCGAGGTCAAAGGCGTGGTTGGCGCGATGCGCCGCTGAGCGATCGGGGGCGCTAACGTGCGCAGCGAAATCCGATGTTGTGATGACCCGCTGCGGGATTGCGCGACAGATTTCGGCCCCGCTGTGTAGTGGTGATTTCAGCCGCTGAGGAGTCCTGCCCGCCGCCGCGGGTTGCGCGAACGCTACCGGGCAGGGGGTCTTCACGCCCGTCGTCGCTTCGATAGGGATAGGGTCGGTAGGCACTGGAAACCCATTCCCAGGCATTTCCGGCCAAGTCGAGCACCCCGTAGGGGCTGGCGCCTGCGGGGTGGGCATCGACCGGTGCCGTGCCATGCCAGCCTGCTGCAAAGCGTGCGCGACGTGCATCCGGTGCTTCGTTGCCCCAGGGGTAACGGCGGCCGTCGATGCCACGTGCGGCTTTTTCCCATTCGGCTTCGGTTGGCAGTCTGGCGTTGCGCCATGCGCAGTAGGCGCGTGCACCGGCCCATGAGGCCTCAACCACCGGATGCTGTTCGGACCCGGGATCTGCGGTCCAGCGGCTATTAAGGCGATGGATGCGGGCATCGGGGTCGTCGTGGTCGTAAAGTCGTTCACCTCCGGGTCCGGTAACCCCTGAATTCTCCAGAAAAGCGGCGTATTGCGCGTTGGTAACAGGCAGCCGGTCAATGGCATATTTGCGCAGAGTCAGTGTATGTGCGGGACTTTCGTCTGCGGGGCCGTCATTGCGTCCCATGATGAACGGGCCTTGAGGGATGTCGATCATCTGCGGGTCGGCGGGTTGGGCTGTCACGGGCCGTGGCGCAAAAAGTCCGCAGAGCGCAATGACAAGGACTGCGTGCATGGATAAGCGCGCAGAAGGCGGATGTATCGCAGCGAAGCCGGCGATTTGAACCAGTGATGCCATTCCGTTAGAATACCGCCCTTGCAGGCGCGTAGCTCAGCTGGTTAGAGCACCACCTTGACATGGTGGGGGTCGTTGGTT
This sequence comes from uncultured beta proteobacterium, assembly GCA_903933915.1. Classification (GTDB taxonomy): domain Bacteria; phylum Pseudomonadota; class Gammaproteobacteria; order Burkholderiales; family SG8-41. The sequence continues at coordinate 11,486 of CAIZLW010000093.1, forward strand.
CGAGTCCAATCGCGCCTACCAAATTTTGCGCAACAATTAGCCGAAGAATTACAGGAAGTGAGCGTTATGACACCGCGAACTTGCAGGGTTATTAAATTCTGGCGATAGCTGCGCAGTTTTCCTGGTAGCGGAAAAAGTGCGGCTTGCCGCACTTTTTTTATTTGTGCCTATGGAATGAATGACATGGTCAACATCAAATTACCCGATGGTTCAGTACGCAATTTTGACAATCCGGTGACGGTGGGCGAGGTTGCGGCCGCAATCGGCGCCGGACTGGCCAAGGCTGCGCTGGCCGGGCGTGTCGGTGGAAAACTGGTGGATCTGTCGCATCGCATTGCACAGGATGCCGAATTGTCGATCATCACCGACCGCAACGCTGAAGGCCTGGAAATCCTGCGCCATTCGACGTCGCATCTGCTGGCGCATGCGGTCAAGGAGCTGTTTCCCGATGCGCAGGTGACCATTGGTCCGGTCATTGAAGACGGTTATTACTACGATTTTTCCTACAAACGGCCGTTTACACCGGAAGATCTGGCTACCATCGAGAAACGCATGGCGGAGATCGTCAAGCGCGACGTGAAGGTCGAGCGGCAGGAAATGCCGCGTGACGAAGCCGTGCAGTTCTTTGCCGGCATGGGCGAGAAATACAAAGCCGAGATCATTGCCTCGATTCCGTCAAATGAGCCGATTTCTCTCTACAAACAGGACAATTTCATCGACTTGTGCCGTGGCCCGCATGTGCCGTCGACTGGCAAGCTCAAGGTATTCAAGCTGATGAAAGTGGCCGGCGCGTACTGGCGCGGCAATTCCAAGAACGAAATGCTGCAGCGGATCTACGGTACGGCCTGGGCCAAAAAGGAAGAGCAGGATCAGTATCTGCACCGGCTTGAAGAGGCGGAGAAACGCGACCACCGCAAACTGGGTCGTCAGCTGGATCTGTTTCACATGCAGGACGAAGCGCCGGGCATGGTGTTCTGGCATTCCAACGGCTGGGTGATCTGGCAGGCCATTGAGCAATATATGCGCGGCCTGCTCACTGAAGCGAATTACAGCGAAGTGAAAACTCCGCAGGTCATGGACCGCGTGTTGTGGGAACGTTCCGGGCACTGGGAAAATTATCGCGAATACATGTTTACGACGGAGTCGGAGAAGCGCGATTACGCGGTGAAACCGATGAACTGCCCGGGGCATGTGCAGATTTTCAACCAGGGCGTCAAAAGTTACCGCGACCTGCCGTTGCGTATTGCCGAGTTCGGTTCCTGCCACCGCAACGAACCTTCCGGTGCGCTGCATGGCCTGATGCGCGTGCGTGCCTTCGTGCAGGACGATGCGCATATTTTCTGTACCGAAGAGCAGATCCAGGACGAGGCTGGCGCATTTATTGACCTGCTGCGCAAGGTCTATGCCGATTTTGGTTTTGAACAGATACTGATCAAGCTGTCGACGCGGCCCGAAAAGCGCATCGGCGATGACGCGGTCTGGGACCGTGCTGAGGCGGCGCTGAAAGCCACTTTGGACGCCAAAGGCCTGGAATGGGACCTGAATCCGGGTGAGGGTGCTTTTTACGGCCCCAAAATCGAGTTTTCGCTGAAAGATTCACTGGGCAGGGTCTGGCAATGTGGCACTTTGCAGCTGGATTTCGCCTTGCCGGGCCGTCTGGGGGCAGAATACGTGGCCGAGGACAACACCCGGCGCACCCCGGTCATGCTGCACAGGGCGATTCTGGGGTCTTTGGAGCGTTTTATCGGGATTTTGATCGAACACTATGCTGGCGCGATGCCGGTCTGGCTGGCGCCGGTTCAGGCGGTGGTCATGAATATCTCGGACGCACAGGCCGGGCCTGTGGCGGAAGTGGCCGAAACCCTGAAAAAGGCTGGATTCCGAGTCGTCGCCGACTTGAGGAATGAGAAAATTTCCTATAAAATCCGGGAACATAGTCTGCAAAAGCTGCCTTTCCAGCTCGTCATCGGCGACAAAGAAGTGGCGGCGCAACAAGTGGCTGTGCGTTCCCGCAAAGGCGAAGATCTGGGGCAGATGCCTCTGGATGCCTTTTTGTCGCTGTTAAACGGCGAGATTGCAAAAAAGGGACGCGTGGTTTGAGATGAACGGTTTAAAGGAGTCTGTCGCATAGCTCAGGAAAAAGAAGCCCGGATCAATGGTGAGATCACCGCTCCGGAAGTGCGGGTCATCGGTGCCGACGGATCTCAAGTCGGTGTGATCAGCATAGCTGCGGCGAACAAGCTGGCAGAAGAAGCGGAACTTGATCTGGTAGAGATTGCGCCAACGGCAAACCCGCCTGTATGTCGCGTTATGGACTACGGCAAGTTTAAATACCGTGAAAGCAAAAAGCAGCATGAGGCGCGTCTCAAGCAGAAGCAGATTGTCGTCAAGGAAGTGAAGTTTCGTCCGAGTACGGACGAGGGTGACTACAAGATCAAGCTGCGCAATCTGACCCGGTTTCTTGAAGAGGGCGACAAGACCAAGATCACGCTGCGTTTCCGGGGCCGCGAGATGGCTCATCAGGAATTCGGCATGCGGTTGCTGGAGCGGGTGAAGGCTGACCTGGAGGCGATCGGCGTTGTTGAGCAGTGGCCCAAGATGGAAGGTCGCCAGCTGGTGATGGTGCTGGGGCCGAAGAAGAAGGTGATCCCGGTCAAAGTGGCGCCGGTAAAAGTTTCGTCGCAAGCGGGTGATAAACCCGCTGCGGCAAAGCCGGCGGTTTCGCCGGACGCAGCAAAACCGGCGGCAACGCCGGAACAGGTGGTTGTAACGGAAAGCGCGACAGCGCAGAACGCGGCAACCGAAGAGAAGAAGTAGTGATCGGGCTTTAAGCTCCGCCAATCGCGGACGCCCGACGCTAGGCTAAAACAGGAGTTACCCATGCCGAAGATGAAGAGCAAGAGCGGCGCGGCCAAGCGTTTTAAAAAGCTGGGCAGCGGCGCATTCAAGCGCAGTAGTTCTCACCTGCGCCACATCCTCACCAAGAAGAGCACCAAGCGCAAGCGTCACCTGCGCGGCACGACCATGGTGCATGATTCCGACCAGCGCGCCGTTCGCGCGATGCTGCCGTACTGAGAGGGAGATAAACCATGCCTAGAGTCAAACGTGGTGTAATCGCCCGCAAGGCGCATAAAAAGGTCCTGAAGGCCGCCAAAGGTTTCCGCGGTCGTCGTGGCAACGTATTCCGTATCGCCAATGAAGCGGTGATGCGCGCCGGGCAGTATGCCTATCGCGATCGCCGCACCAAGAAACGCGAGTTCCGCGCCCTCTGGATCGCCCGTATCAATGCCGCAGCCCGCGAGCACGGCATGACTTACAGCGTATTCATGAACGGCCTGAAAAAGGCATCGATCGAGGTCGATCGCAAGGTGCTGGCCGATATCGCCGTGTTCGACAAGCCCGGTTTTGTGCGCTTTGTCGAGCAGGCAAGGGCGAGCCTCGGCGCCTGAGCAGTAACCCAATGAAAAAGGAGGCTCATCGAGCCTCCTTTTTTTTCGCCAGACTCCGTTAACATTCATATCTATGCAGGATCTCGACAAGCTCGTAACCGAAGCAACCACACTGTTCGCCAGCATCGATGACGCTAATGCGCTCGAGCAGGCGAAGGCGCGCTATCTCGGCAAGAGCGGTGCGCTGACCGATTTGCTCAAGGGCCTGGGCGGGCTGCCTGCGGCCGAAAAGCCAGCGGCAGGCGCGCGTATCAACGTCGCCAAGCAGGCGCTGGAGCAGGCGTTGCATGAGCAGCGCGAGCGCATCGCCGAGCGCATGCTTGAATCGAAGCTAGCGGAAGAATCCATCGACGTCACGCTGCCCGGCCGCGGTCGCGGCATGGGCGGGTTGCATCCGGTCAGCCGGACGATGGAGCGCATTGAGCAACTGTTCCGCTCCATCGGTTTTGACGTCGCCGACGGCCCGGAAATTGAAACCGACTTCTACAATTTCACTGCGTTGAACCAGCCCGAGAACCATCCGGCGCGTTCGATGCATGACACGTTTTATCTGGCGGACGGCAAGCATCTGCTGCGCACGCATACATCCCCCATCCAGATTCGCTACATGGAACAGAACCGGCCGCCGATCCGGGTGATTGCACCGGGACGGGTTTATCGCGTCGACTCCGACGCCACGCACTCGCCGATGTTCCACCAGGTCGAAGGGCTGTGGATTGACGAGCACATCAGCTTTGCCCACCTGAAGGGCGTGCTGGTGGATTTCTTCCGCCGATTTTTTGAGGATGACCGGTTACAGATTCGCTTCCGTCCATCGTTTTTCCCGTTTACCGAGCCCTCGGCCGAAATCGACATGAGTTTCGGTGACGGCTGGCTGGAAGTCGGCGGTTGCGGCATGGTGCATCCCAACGTGCTGCGCAACGTCAACATCGACAGCGAGCGTTACCAGGGTTTTGCCTTTGGTCTGGGGCCCGACCGTCTGACCATGTTGCGTTACGGCGTGAATGACCTGCGGCTGTTTTACGAAAACGATCTGCGCTTTCTGAAGCAGTTCGTTTGAGGCGCATGATCCGATGAAACTCTCTGAACACTGGCTGCGCGAACTGGTCGACCCGGCACTCTCCACCGAACAACTTGCCGATCTGCTGACTTTTGGCGGCATCGAAGTGGAGACGGTAGAGTCCGCGGCGCCGGCATTTGACCGTGTAGTGGTTGCTGAAGTCCTCAGCGTTGAAAAACATCCCCAGGCCGACCGTCTCAATGTGTGTCAGGTTAATGTAGGTGCGGCGCCGCTGACCATTGTCTGTGGCGCACCCAACGTGCGCGCAGGCATGATCGTGCCGGCAGCGCTGGTCGGTGCGAAATTGCCAGGTATCGAGATCAAACTGGCCAAGGTTCGCGGCATTGAATCGCAGGGCATGCTGTGCTCGGCCAAAGAGTTGGGCCTCAGCGAGGACGCTTCGGGACTGCTCGAACTTTCGTCCGGCGCAGCGATCGGCGCCAGCGTGCGCGAAGTGCTCGACCTCGACGACCGGATACTGACGACCAAGCCGACCCCCAACCGAGGCGACTGCCTGAGCCTGCTCGGCATGGCGCGCGAAGTCGCGGCCCTGAGTGGAGCAGCGCTGCGCTGGCAGATGCCGGCGTCGGTTGCTCCGTCAACCGACGAACGGATAGTCATCACTGTTGAGGCGGCTGCAGACTGCCCGCGTTACAGCGCCCGCGTGATTCGCGGCGTGAACGCCGCCGCCGCAACGCCAGAGTGGATGGTCCGCCGCCTGGCGCGCAGCGGAGTGCGCGCCATCAGTGCCGTAGTTGATGTGACCAATTATGTGCTGCTCGAAATGGGACAGCCGCTGCATGCGTTTGATGCGGCAAAAGTGCAGGGTAAGATCAATGTCCGGCGCGCACGCCAGGAAGAAAAAATAGGTTTGCTGAATGGCACGACGCTGGAGTTGTCGCCCCAGCATCTGGTGATCGCGGATGAACTGCAGCCGCTGGCCCTGGCCGGCATCATGGGCGGGGAATACAGCGGTGTTACTGCGGCAACACGCGATATCATCCTGGAGAGCGCGTTCTTTGTGCCCGAGATTATCGCCGGCAAGTCGCGCGAACTGGGCTTCGGCTCCGATTCGTCGTATCGGTTTGAGCGTGGTGTTGATTTTGCCGGCACCCAGGCCGCCATGGAGCGTGCAACACAACTGGTGATCCAGTTGTGCGGCGGTCAGCCCGGCCCGGTGTGTGAGGTCAACGGGCAATTACCGTCTCGCAAGACGGTGAAGCTGCGGCTGGCGCGTGCCCGGCGTGTGCTGGGATTTACGATCGACAGTAATACTGCAATGTCAATACTGCAGAAACTCGGATGCCAGCCCAGACTTTCCGGCGAAGTGATCGAAGCGACACCGCCGAGTTACCGCTTCGACATCGCAATCGAAGAAGACCTGATCGAGGAGCTCGCCCGGGTTTACGGCTACGCCAATATTCCGGCGCAGTTGCCGCCGATGCCGGCTGCACTGCGTCCTTCTGCAGAGGCGCGACGCAGCCCTGCGACGGTACGCCGGGCGCTCGCCACACTGGATTACCAGGAGGTTGTGACCTACAGTTTTGTTGATCGCGCCTGGGAAGAAGATTTTTGCGCCAATAATTCGCCGGTAGTGCTCGCGAATCCCATCGCCAGCCACATGAGCGTGATGCGCTCCAGCCTGATCGGCGGCCTGGTGCAGGCGGTGGCGTTCAATGCGAGTCACAAACAAAGCAGGGTGCGATTGTTTGAAATCGGCCGTTGCTTTCTGAATCAGGATGGATTGCCTCAACCGTGGCACGTGGCTGCCATCGCCTACGGCTCAACAGCGCCCATGCAATGGGGGCAGACGGAACGGTCGGTTGATTTTTTCGATATCAAGTCGGATCTTGAATCCTTGATGGCTCCGCAGAGCGTTTCACTGCAGGCGGCGGCGCATCCGGCACTGCATCCCGGGAAATCGGCTGTAATCACCATCGGTGGCATCGAAGCTGGCTGGATTGGTGAATTACATCCGCGCTGGCAACGCAAATATGACTTGCCGACTGCGCCAGTATTGTTTGAGATTGATCTGTTGGCGCTGGAGGGGCGGGTATTGCCCGGTTATCGCGAAATCGCCCGTTTTCCGTCGATCCGTCGCGATCTGGCGGCTGAATTTGATGAGAATGTCCAATATGAGCACATCAGCACCGAATTGAGGCGTAACGGCCCGTCCATTTTGCGCGACGTTACTGTCTTCGATTTATACCGGGGCGAGGGTGTGCAAAAGGGGAAAAAAAGTCTTGCATTCAGTGTGTTATTGCAGGATACTCAAAAAACCTTGACGGACGCAGAAGCCGAAAAAGCGGTGTCTGAACTGCGCCGGATTCTGCAAGAAAAGTTTAACGCGAAGCTTCGTTGAGAGGGGACAACATGACGTTAACCAAAGCGGAACTTGCCGATCTTCTGTTTGAGAAGGTGGGTTTCAACAAGCGTGAAGCCAAGGACATGGTTGAGTCCTTCTTCGACGAAGTTCGCGCTGCGCTCGAGAACGGCAGGGGGGTCAAACTTTCGGGTTTTGGCAACTTCCAGCTGCGCGACAAACCCCAGCGTCCGGGCCGCAATCCGAAAACCGGCGAGGAAATTCCGATTTCCGCGCGCCGGGTCGTGACGTTCCACGCATCACAGAAACTCAAGTCGATGGTGGAACAGCATTTCCATGGAAGCCAGCCCCAGCCTTAAGCCGCAGCTTCCGCCGATCCCGGCAAAACGTTATTTCACGATCGGTGAAGTGAGTGAGCTGTGCGGCGTCAAGCCGCACGTGTTGCGCTATTGGGAGCAGGAATTTACCCAGCTTCGCCCGGTCAAGCGCCGCGGCAATCGCCGTTATTATCAGCACCACGAAGTGCTGCTGATTCGCCGCATTCGCGAGTTGCTGTACGACCAGGGGTTCACCATCAGCGGTGCACGCAACCGTCTGGATGAGCTGGCGAACGAGCCGGCACGTTCGGCTCGTGCATCGGCTGCGGCCTCCGGCGCCAAGCCGGCGTTGACCCAGTTGCGCCAAGACCTCAAAAACATCATTGACCAGCTCCGCGGCTGAAATTCGCCGCTTAGAGCTTGAGATTCCCTGTTGTATAATCCGGGCCTCGGGGCGTAGCGCAGCCTGGTAGCGTACCTGCCTGGGGGGCAGGTGGTCGGAGGTTCAAATCCTCTCGCCCCGACCAAATTCGATGTCGCATGCAGTGTCTTTTCTGCTCGGCACAATTCCTCACCGCCGGATTCCACGATGATCAGGTCATTCCGCGCCGCCTGCCTGCAAATGAACAGCGGCAGTGATCTTGCCGGCAATCTCAGTCAATTAAAAAACATGGTGACCGAAGCCTCCGGCAACGGTGCGCAATTCGTGCTGTCGCCCGAGTATTGCCTGATGATGGACGGCAGTGGTCGCGTCATGCGCGAAGGTGCGCTGCCGACCGACGGCGGCAATGTGCTGGCTGAATTGAAAGAGTTGGCTGCGCAGCTGAAAATCTGGCTGCTGTTGGGGTCGCTGACACTGAAGACCGAAGAGGAGCGGATCGTCAACCGCTCCTATCTCATCGCAGCTGATGGCAGTGTGGTGGCGACCTACGACAAGATTCACATGTTCGATGTCACGCTGCCCGACGGCAAAGTGATCCGCGAGTCTTCGGCCTATCGACCGGGCGAGCAGGCGGTCATTGCGGCAACGCCCTGGGGCAAGCTGGGGATGACGATTTGTTATGACGTGCGTTTTCCGCATCTATACCGGGCGCTGGCCCAACAAGGCGCCGAATATCTGTCAGTACCCGCGTCCTTCCAGCGGCAGACCGGCAAGGCCCACTGGCACACGCTGCTCAAGTCGCGTGCCATCGAGAATGCCGCTTATGTTTTTGCACCGGCGATGTGCGGTGATCACCAAGGCAATCGTCAGACCTATGGTCATGCGCTGATTGTCGATCCCTGGGGCGAAGTGCTGGCCGACGCAGGCGAGGAGCCGGGCATCATCTACGCCGAGATCGAGCCGGCGCGTGTGGCGAAGATCCGCGGCATGATGCCCTCATTGCAGCATGACCGTCCTTATGTCTTTGGTTGCAAATAAAATTTAATAAAAAAATACTCGCAATTATTTTTCCGGTGCGGACTTAATAGGATTTCGGCAGTCCCAGCACACGCTCGGCGATGTGGCACAGGATCAGTTGTGAACTGACCGGCGCGATGCGCGGGATTATCGCTTCGCGGAAATAACGCTCGACATGAAATTCCCTGGCATAACCCATGCCGCCATGCGTCAGCACTGCGGTCTCGCAGGCTTTGAAGCCTGCCTCCCCGGCAAAATACTTCGCGGCGTTGGCTTCGGCGCCACAGGATTTTCCAGCGTCGTACAAACCCGCTGCGCGGTACGTCAGTAACGCAGCGGCTTCAAGCTCGATCCAGCGCTGCGCCAGCGGATGCTGGATCGCCTGGTTCTGGCCGATGGGGCGGTCAAAGACGATGCGCTCACCAGCATATCGGGCGGCACATTGCAGCGCGACCTTGCCCAGTCCCACGGCTTCCGCTGCGACGAGGATGCGTTCGGGATTCAAGCCGTCAAGAATGTAGCGAAAGCCTTTGCCTTCTTCGCCGATACGATCCGTGGCAGGCACACGCATGCCGTCGATGAACACCTGGTTGGAGTCCACCGCATTGCGACCCATTTTTTCGATTTCGCGCGCTTCGAAAGTTTGTCGATCGATGTCGGCATAGAAAAGCGTCAGACCGTCGACCGGATTGCTGGTTTCTTCAATCGGAGTGGTTCGCGCGAGCAGCAGGATCTTGTTGGCGACTTGCGCGGTGGAAATCCAGACCTTCTGGCCGTAAATCACGTAATCATCGCCGTTGCGTACGGCCTTGGTGGTCAGACGGGTTGTATTGAGCCCCGCACCCGGTTCGGTGACACCAAAACAGGCTTTGTCATGACCGGCGATCAGCGGCGGTAGCCAGCGCGTTTTTTGTGCATCCGAGGCGTAGACCACGACTGGATGCAGGCCGAAGATGTTCATATGCACTGCGGATGCGCCGGAGAAGCCGGCGCCGGATGCGGAAATCGTTTCCATCATCAGCGCGGCTTCAGTAATGCCGAGTCCGCTGCCACCGTATTGTTCGGGCATCGCAATGCCCAGCCATCCGTCACCGGCGATCGCAGCATGGAATTCATGAGGGAAGCCACCGTCTTTATCGTGCTGAAGCCAGTAATCAGCACCGAAGCGTGAGCAGGTGCGTGCCACAGCATCACGGATTGCACACTGTTCTTCTGAAAACTCAAAGTTCATCGATTGCTCCGGTCAATCAGGAACTGAGGTCACGCCGCTGGCGGCGAGGGCCTCGATTTCATCGTCACTATAGCCGGCGGAGCGAAGCACTTCGCCGCCGTGTTCGCCGAGTCGCGGGGCGCCGCATTGCGGTGCGGTCGGGGTGCGGGACCATTGCGTTGCGGCCCCTGTGGTCCGCAACACGCCTTCACTGGGGTGCGTTTCCGTGCGGATGAATCCAGTGCGGTTCAGGTGTTCGTCATCAATGACACTGTCGATTGAATTCATCGGCGCGCAGGGTATGTCGGCTTCTTTCAATGCTGTGAGCCATTCAGCGGTTGTGCGGTTGAGCATTTCACCGGCGACAAAGGCGTTGGCCTCCGCGATGCGCGAAGACCGGTTTTCGTGGGTGTTGAAGCGCGGATCATCCCTGAACAAATCCTCGCGTCCAATCAACCTGAAAAAGCTTTGCCACTGCTTGTCGTTATACATCAGCACGCAAACGTAGCCGTCGCGGGTACGGAACGGCCGCCGTTCAGGGGCCAGCACGCGTGCATAGCCGGAAGGGCCAAGCGGCGGATCAAAGGTGCGCCCGCCCAAATGGTCGCCAAGAACCATTTGGCTCATGCATTCGAACATCGGAACCTCGACTGACTGTCCTTCGCCTGTGCGTTCGCGGTGATACAGCGCGGTGGTGACGGCATACACCGCATGCAGACCGACAATGCGGTCTGCCAGAGTCGCGGGAATGTACCTGGGGTCTTCCGAACCGGCCTGCTGCGCCAGCCAGGGAATTCCGGTCATGCCCTGGATCAGGTCATCATAAGCGGGGCGGGTGGCGTAAGGGCCCTGCTGGCCATAGCCATAGGCTCCGACATAAATGATGCGCGGATTGGCCGCTGCCACATCGGCGTATCCCAAGCGCAGTCGCTGCATGGCCTGAGGGCGGATGTTGTAGATCAGTACATCGGCCTTGGCCGCGATACGCAGCAATGCCTCACGGCCGGCCGGTTGCTTGAGATCAAGAACCACACTTTTCTTGTTGCGGTTAAGGTGCATGAACATATGCCCCATGCCGTGGTTGCGCATCGGGCCGACGTGCCGGACGTTGTCACCGCCAGGCGCTGCAATCTTTATGACCTGCGCACCGAGATCGCCGAGGATCTGGGTTGCATAGGGACCCATGACCACCGTGGTCAGGTCGATCACGGTGGTCCCGGCGAGCGGTCCGGCCATCAGCTGCGCATTTTGGGCGGAATGACGCAGCCTTTTTCGCGCAGCGTTTCATCAACCCAACTGCGGTCCAGTTTGCCCTTGCCGCGAATGGTCTTCAGCATTGCAGCTTCTTTTTTGGCCTGATCCTGCGCCAGTGCGATGGTTTCATTGGCCATTGCCTGCGGCAGGGCCAGCAAACCATCGTCGTCACCGATGATGATGTCGCCCGGGTTGATGACCGCATCGCCAATAACTACCGGCACATTGATTTCGCCGGGGCCGTTTTTGTACGGCCCGCGATGAGTGACGCCGCGCGCATAGACCGGGAACGATGAAATCGCCAGCGCATCGGCGTCGCGGATGGCGCCGTCGATGACCATGCCGGCGGCGCCGTGGCGCTCGGCGATGGCTGACATGATTTCACCGATGATCGCCTGGGTGCAGATGCCGCCGGCATCAACAACGATGACGTCACCGGGACGGGCGATGTCGATGGCTTTGTGCACCATCAGGTTGTCACCGGGGCTGACCTTGACGGTCAGCGCGGTGCCGACCATGCGGCCGCCGCTGTGGCAAGGCCAGAGATCTGGGCCGATGGCGTGCAGACGGTTCATGTTGTCGCTGAGGTGCGCGGTGGCGATCTTGCGCAGCGTGGCGATGGTTTTGGCCGACGGTTGCGGTGCGAAAGGAAGGATGCGGAAGCCGATGGGTGCCATGATCTGGTCGCTGTAGTGTTGAAGGAGCGGATATCGTAGCACTGAGGACTGCCCTTGCAGGAGCACGTGCTAAAATCCGGCGCAATATCAAGAGATACGATTTACAAGACTCCGCCGGCAAGGCGGGGCGCAGCAAACACCCCGAAACGGCAAACACCAGAGTGCGCATTCTGCTCAGCAACGACGACGGTTATTTTTCGCCGGGCCTGGCCGCCCTGGAGCGTGCGTTGTCGCCACTGGGCAAGGTCACGGTTGTGGCCCCCGAGCGCGATCGCAGCGGCGCCAGCAATTCCCTGACCCTGGACCGGCCGCTGTCGGTGAGGAAGGCGCCGAGCGGTTTCTACTACGTCAATGGCACACCCACGGACTGCGTCCACCTGGCGGTAACCGGTTTGCTGCCGGAACTGCCGGATGTCGTGGTTTCGGGCATCAATGACGGAGCGAACATGGGGGATGACACGATTTATTCCGGCACCGTTGCCGCCGCAACCGAGGGTTTCCTGCTGGGCATTCCGTCAATCGCTGTTTCGCTGGTGTCCGGCAAAAATGATCATTTCGATACGGCAGCCCGTGTCGCGGCCGAGCTGGTGCTGCGTTTCGGCCAGCATCGTATTGACCAACCCGTGCTGCTGAATGTGAACGTGCCTGATGTGCCGTATGAGGCGTTGCGCGGCTTCAAGGTGACCCGCCTGGGCAAGCGCCACAAGGCCGAGCCTGTGGTCAAAGCGACCAATCCTCGCGGCGATACGGTGTATTGGGTTGGCGCTGCGGGACGTGCGCAGGACGCCGGCGAAGGCACCGACTTCCATGCCACGACGGCGCAGATGGTTTCGGTGACGCCATTGCAGATGGATCTGACGCGGTTCGGACAAATGGATCTGGTGGGCCACTGGCTGGAAAGGCCCGCAACGGCATGAACGCGGTGAATTCCGGCATCGGCATGACTTCCCAGCGCACGCGCATGCGCATGGTGGAGCGGCTGCGCGGCGAAGGCATTGTGGATGAAGTCATACTCGCAGTGATGGGTGAAATACCGCGGCATATTTTTGTCGATGAAGCGCTGGCCAGCAGGGCCTACGAAGATATGGCGCTGCCGCTGGGTTTTGGCCAGACCATCTCCAGCCCGTATACAGTGGCGCGCATGCTCGAGCTGTTGCGCAGCGGCGGCAAACTCGACAAGGTGCTGGAGATCGGCACCGGCTGCGGTTATCAGGCCGCAGTACTGTCGCGGCTCGCGCGTGAAGTCTATTCGCTGGAACGACTGGCACCGTTGCTGACCAAGGCGCGCCGGCATCTGCGCGATGCACGGGCGCACAATGTGCGCGTGCGCACGGCTGACGGACAACTCGGGTGGCCTGAACATTCACCGTTTGACGGCATTGTGGTTGCGGCAGCAGCGACCCATGTGCCGCAAGCGCTGCTCGATCAGTTAGCGGTGGGTGGTAAGATCATCATTCCTTTGACGCATCAGGGCAAACAGTCTTTGCATGTCCTCGAACGCACCGCAGAGAGCTATGTCGACCGCAAAGTGGAAGACGCTCTTTTTGTCCCTTTGCTGCCCGGCCTCGGCTGATCGCGCAGTGACTACCATTGCCGGCGCGCGGCAGGTTGTTGCACTGGCCACGTTCGCAGCGGCCGCACTGCTTACCGGCTGCGCCACGCCCAGACCAGCCCCAGTCGTTGACCGCGTGTCCCAAACGACGGCTAAACCACCGGCCAAACCTGCGCCTAGCGCCCGTGTGACCCAAGCAGTGGATCAGCCGCGTCCCGAGACCTACAGCGTCAAGTCCGGCGACACGCTGTACTCGATTGCGCTGGAGTTCGGTTTGGACTACCGCGAATTGGCCGGATGGAACAACATTGATCCCGCACGCATCCGCGTCGGCCAGCAACTGCGGCTGTCGCCGCCGCGCGGCGCAGTGGCGACGCCGCTGCGCACGCCGGGCGGCACAGTTGAAGCGCAACCGCTGGATGGCGCGGGTCGCGCTGCGGCTGGCGGTGCCCGAACCGAACCGCGCGGCGTGCGTGTTCCGTATTCCGAGCAGACTTACGCGCAGATGTCGGGGGTCAAACTCGAGCCGGCGCCCAAGCCCGAACCCCAAGCACAGCCTGATACGAAGACACCGGTCGCTGTCGGCGACGATGTCGACTGGATCTGGCCGGTCAGCGGCAAGGTGGTGACACCATTTAACGAGTCATCCAGCAAGGGTATCGGCATTTCCGGCAAGCTGGGGCAGCCGGTCGTAGCCGCCGGGCCTGGCCGCGTTATTTTCAGCGGCACCGGCATCCGCGGGCTGGGCAAACTGATTGTCATCAAACATAACGAGAAATTCCTCAGCGTGTATGCGCACAACCGGGAATTGCTGGTGAAGGAAGGGCAGACGGTGACGCGCGGCCAGCGCATTGCGGAGATGGGCGACACCGACACCGATCAAGTCAAACTGCATTTCGAGATACGCCGGCTGGGCAAGCCGATCGATCCGGCGACGCTGCTGCCGCCCGCTTGAGAATGTTTATATAAGTAATTGTTTTTATTTATTTATTTTATTCGGCGAAGCGGTTCACGCGTCGCTGAAATTCGCGCACGGCTTGCGGCGTTGCCGATTGGCCGTAGCGCAGCGCCACGTAGCATTCGGTAATGGATGCGATCTCCTGGGCCGTCTCGGGTCGCGATTGCGCGGCGCGGCGGGCATAAACGAGTGGCCCCTCTGCAGGGTGGCGCGGCAAACCCCGACGCGCCAGCTTGCGGCAGAAGCGATCATAAGCTGCCCGTATCGCATCACTGCGGCCCCGGCGCAGATCACGGAATGCGAACAGCGCGCCTGCCAGCACCGCCAGCCCAGCAAATACAAACAGCAATACCGCGAGTTTCTGCCAAGTGGCATCACTGAAGCCGATATTGGCGAGAAACTGGCGCTGGCGTTCGGGGTTGTAACCCAGCACCCATTGGTTCCAGGTATAAGTCACGGAATCCCAGGTCAGGCGCATGCGCTGCAGAAACTCGAAATCGCCGCGGACAAACATCGGCAGCGCATCGCTGCTGGGCAGTGCCGAAGCAATACCGCGTTCCACCCGTGCCGGTGATACGGCGGCCGTGGGATCAACACGTATCCAGCCAGTTCCTGATACCCAGATTTCGGTCCAGGCATGGGCGTCAGCCTGGCGGATCAGGATGTAGTCGCTCACCGGATTGACCTGTCCGCCCTGATAACCGGTGACCACGCGGGCGGGTATGCCCGCCGCGCGCATCAGCACGGTAAACGCCGAGGCGTAGTGTTCGCAGAATCCGCGCCGGGTGTCGAACAGGAATTCATCGACGGCGTGTTCGCCGAGCAGCGGCGGCGACAGGGTGTAGACAAAGTTTTCATTGCGGAAATCATTGAGCACGGCGGCGACCAGCTGCCGGTCGTCGTTGAATTTGCGCCGCAATTCCCGGGCACGTTGCAGCGTGCGCGGGTTGTAGCCGTCGGGCAGTTGCAACGCCCGCTTGAGCACGGTTTCACTGTCGTCCGCGCCATAGGCCGCTTCAAGCCGCGAACTCATGTTGTAGCGCATGCGGCTGCGTACCGGGGTCGTGCTCAGCAGTTGCATGTCGCGCGTGGCGATCGCGCGCGGCGGCCGCTGCATCGGCATTTCAAGCGCAAACAGCCAGCGTTTGTTGTGCGGCTCCAGGGTTACGGTGTATTCGATGGAAGGTTCCCCGACGGGCAGTTCATTGGCGTTGAACACAAAACGTGGCGCCGTCCAGGTTCTGCCGTCGTAATCCCACAGCACGGGGCCGCGCCAGTACAGCGCGCGCGCTTCGGGGATGCGGTCGCGGAACTCGGCACGAAACGCGACGGCATCGGACAGGATCAGGCTGTTGAGACTGCCCGGGCTCATGCTGTCGGAAAGCCCGCTGAGGCCAGCATGGGAATCGTGAGGCAGGCCCCACAGCGGCCCCTGGATGCGGGGGAAGAGCAGGAACAGCACCAGCATCAGGGGCAGGGCCTGCAGCAGCAACAGGGTGGCGCGCCGCGCCGGCTGGCGCCAGCCGGGCCATGTCCCGGTGAACTGCATGCCGATCAGCACGACAATCAGCAGCCAGGCGCAGCAGAGCATGTAAAGCGCTGTTGTGATGGTCTGCGAAAACAGGAAATTGGTGACCAGCAGAAAGAAACCGAGGAAGCCGAGCAGGGCACCGTCGCGCAGCGTGCGCGTTTCCAGTACCTTGAGCGCGAGCATGACCACGAGCAGTGCGACGCCGGCATCGCGACCCAGCAGGGTACGGTATTCGATCAGGATGCCGGCTGCCGCTGCAAAGGCCAGCAGACCGAGCAGCCATTTTCCCGGGGAGGGCAGGCTGCGGCGCGCCAGATAAATGCGCCAGAACACGATGATGGCGATCAGTGTTCCGAGCCACAGAGGCAGTCGCGACAGATGAGCCGCCGAGGCCAGCAAAAAACCGCCGGCAAGACCGTAGGCTTCGCGCGGGATGATTGGCCGCGAATTAAGCGAGATCGGCCGTTGCGCCATGGAGGGCCAGTGCGCGCAGACAATCGACGCGATGTTTCGGACCGCTGGATAACGGAAGTGTGGCGCCGGGCAGGCGCAGGCCGTAAGTCATGCTGCGGACATCGGCTTCAAGGACCCAGCGCGTCAGATGTGACAGGCGTTGTTCAACGCTGAATACAGGCGGCAACGCGTCCCACGACAGCCATAACTCGGCATCGGCGCGGCCGGAAAATTGTTTGGTGAGCAGCGTATCGTCACGCGCGACGGCTTTCCAGGCGATATGACGCGGAGAGTCGCCGGGGCGGTAAGGGCGCAATCCGGAGAATTCGTCCTGCCCCTGGCCGGCCATGCCGCCTTCGCCGTCACCCGCAACAGCAGCCGGCAAGGGCAGTCCGGGCGTCGCAGGGGCCGGGTAGACCAGGCATTGCACATCAGGCTCGGCGTAAGACCAGGCGCGGAACAGTCCGACTGGAAATCGCGTGAACAGGGTGATGCGCCCTGGCCGCAACCAGCCGCGCTGCAAGGCGGGAACCGGCACCTGCGCGGTGACCGTGCCCTCAGCCGGCACATCAATGTAATCGGCGGTGATCTGATTGCCGGTCACGCCGATGCTGAAACGGTCAGCCCGGGTGTTATTGTGGATCTGCAGCTGGAATTGCGCGGTTTCTCCGGCAAATACCGGCAGCACGCGCCCCGCGCTAATCCGCAGATGCGCCAGATTGCGGTAGGTATGCAGCATGGTCTGGATACCGGCAGCGCCCAGCAGAAAAACCAGGATAAAGCCCAGCGACAGGTCGTAATTCACCGAACCGGTGAGCATCAACAGAATCACTGCTGCGTAGAGCAGTCCCTGGCGCGTCGGCAGGATGAACACCCGCCGCTGCACCAGAACAATGGTGCCGCGTTCGGGGCCCCGCCATTGGAACAGCCATTTGAACGCGCCGTTGAGTGCGCTGTTTTTGAGCGGTTGAGCCATGGTGACTCAGGGGATGGCAACCTGCTGCAGCAGTTGTTCCGCGAGCCGCGCGCCAGAGGCACTGCCGCTGTCGCCACCGGCTGCCGTCAGGCGATGCGCGACTACCGAAGGCATCACCGCCTGCAAATCCTCCGGCAGCACCAGCTTTCTGCCATCCATGTAGGCCCAGGCACGTGCACCGTGCAGTAGCGCCAGTCCGGCCCGCGGCGACAATCCATGCGCAAATTCCGGGGCCTGGCGCGTGTAATTGAGCAGCGCCTGCAGATAATCAAGCAGGGCGGGTGCGGCATGCACTTCCTGCACTTCGCGCTGCATCTGTGCCAGATCGTCGGGGCCGATATGCGGCTTCAGGCCTGCGAGCAGAGCGCGGCGATCGCTGCCGTTGAGCAGCGCGCGTTCGGCCTGTGCGTCGGGATATCCCAGCTCAAGGCGCATCAGAAAACGATCCAGTTGCGATTCTGGCAGCGGGAACGTGCCGATCTGGTGGGAGGGATTCTGTGTGGCAATAACAAAAAAAGGCTGCGGCAGAGGACGGGTTTCACCTTCGGTGGTGACCTGATTTTCTTCCATCGCTTCCAGCAGCGCGCTCTGCGCGCGCGGCGTGGCGCGATTCACTTCGTCGGCCAGCACGACGTTGGTGAATACCGGACCGGGATGGAATTCAAATCGTGCCGAGTCGCGGTTGTAAACGGAGACGCCGAGGATGTCGGCGGGCAGCAGATCGCTGGTGAACTGGATGCGCTGGAACTTGAGGCCGAGGCAGGTCGCGATGGCATGCGCCATTGTTGTTTTGCCGACCCCCGGCACGTCTTCAATCAGCAGATGGCCGCGAGCCAGAAGACAGGCAACAGCCAGCCGGATCTGCTGTGTTTTCCCGAGAATGATGCCGTTGATTTGATCCGCGATGGCATTGATTTGGGCGTGCATGAAGGCGGTGACCTTACTGAGGTTATGGATTTGGCGGCGGGGAGTGTGGATTATAAGATGAACCTTCATTGAAGACCCGGGCATCCGGGTTAGGATAGCCCGTCTTGTGCACTCACCCGGAGAACCTGTCGTTCAGCGAAAAGCGCGCCTTTGGCAGCACCGGCCTGGCAACTGAAGCAGAAATTGAAGTTTGCTGCATCGAAGAGGCTGATTCCACCATCTTCTTTGTTCGCGACAATGGTGTCGGATTGGACTGGCCTATGTCGACAAGCTGTTCGCTGCCTTTCAGTGAATGCATAGTGAAGCCGAGTTCCATGGCACTGACATCGATCTGGCACTGGTGCAGCGAGTGATCCGCCGCCATGGCGGAAAGGTCTGGGCTGAAACCGAACTGGATTGCGGCGCGACGTTTTATTTTTTGATGCTGGCCGCAGTTTTTGCTGCCGAGCCGGTTGTCCGCCTTACGGTAGGAATATAGCCGCCAGCACGCGGCGGCCTTCCCCAACCAGCACGTTGTAGGTTCGGCACGCTGCCGGCGTATTCATGATTTCGAGGCCGATCTTCGCGTCGATCAGCGGGCGCAGCTGGGCGGGATCCGGAAAAATCTGTGTCTGCCCGGTGCCGATGATGACGATTTCAGCAGATTCGGCCAGCAACAGTCCGGTGGTCTCTGCGCTGAGACTGGATATTGTGGCAACCAGCCAGGGAACAGGCGGGGCGTCCGGGGTCACGATCAGGGGATGTTCGTAACGGATGCCGTTGACGGCCAGATAACCCGTCCCGTAACCGGTCAGCGTGTAGCTGTTCCTAGGGTTCGCCAGATGCAGTTTCATGGCCTAATCTTTGCCGGGAGTGGTCCGCTTCGCTACAATTATACGTTTTCCGCCTGCAATTCGTGTTTCCGTCGTGCCTGAAGGCCGCTGAAGCCCTTTCGCGGCGCTTGAGAACGTTTTTTTCGACACCCAAGCAACAACGCATCGAGACCGGTCCATGGAAGAGTTTTCGCGCATCAAACGCCTGCCGCCCTACGTATTCAACGTGACCGGCGAACTGAAGCTGGCTGCTCGCCGGCGTGGCGAGGACATCATCGACTTCAGCATGGGTAACCCCGACCAACCGACACCGCGTCATATTGTCGATAAGTTGATCGAATCCGTACAGCGTACCGATACCCATGGTTATTCGGTCTCCAAGGGCATCACCCGTCTGCGCAAGGCGATCTGCACCTGGTATCAGACGCGTTACGGCGTGGAACTGGATCCGGAATCCGAGGCCATTGTCACCATCGGTTCGAAAGAGGGCATTGCGCATCTGGCGCTGGCGACCCTCGACCGCGGCGACGTTGTGCTAGTGCCCAATCCGAGCTATCCGATCCATATTTACGGCCCGGTGATCGCCGGTGCCGATATCCGTCACGTGCCGATGCATGCCGGCGTGGATTTTTTCGCGGAACTTGAACAATCGATCCGCGACAGCTATCCCAAGCCGAAAATGCTGATCGTCAATTTCCCCAGCAATCCGACGACACAGTGCGTGGATCTGGCGTTTTTCGAGCGCCTGATTGCGATTGCCAAAGAACATGACATCTACGTTGTGCATGACCTGGCTTATGCCGACATCGTGTTCGACGGTTACAAGGCGCCTTCGATACTTCAGGTGCCGGGCGCGCGTGATGTCGCGGTCGAATTTTTCACGATGTCGAAGAGTTACAACATGGCGGGCTGGCGTGTCGGATTCATGGTCGGCAATCGCGATCTGGTCACTGCACTGGCGCGGATGAAGAGTTATCACGATTACGGCACGTTCACGCCGATCCAGGTGGCTTCAATCATTGCGCTTGAAGGACCGCAGGACTGCGTCGAGAACGTGCGCCAGATCTATCAGGGCCGCCGCGATGTGTTGTGGTCCGGCATGAATGCGATGGGCTGGAAAGTCGACAAGCCCCAGGCGACGATGTATATCTGGGCACCGATTCCGGAGCCTTACAAGGCCATGGGGTCGCTGGAGTTCTCGAAAAAACTGCTGAGCGATGGCAAGGTCGCCGTCGCCCCGGGCACCGGCTTCGGGCACTACGGCGACGGCCATGTGCGTTTCGCGCTGATCGAAAATGAAGCGCGGACCCGACAGGCAATCCGTACCATCAAAGAGATGTTTCGAAAGGATGGATTGCTGTGAGTTTCGGTATGGAGCGCTTGGTTTGGGTGGAGGCTAACTCGCGCGCTGCGCAAGTTAAGGCTGGCTTCAGCCAGCCGGCCGTAGCCAAAACCCCCGCGCGGACCCGACAGGCAATCCGTACCATCAAAGAGTTGTTCCGCAAGGACGGCTTGCTGTATTTCAACGGAAGAAACGCATCACAATGAAACCGATCAATGTAGGCCTGTTGGGCATCGGCACTGTCGGCAGCGGCACGTTCAATGTGCTGCAGCGTAACAGCGAGGAAATCTCGCGCCGTGCCGGGTGTGCGATCCGCATAACCATTGTCGCCGACAAGGACACAGCGCGGGCCAAGGCGGTCGTCGGCGATGCCGCGCGCGTTACCGCCGATGCCAACGAAGTAGTGAACAATCCGGATGTCGATATTGTCGTCGAACTGATCGGCGGCTACGGCATCGCCAAGGAACTGATCCTCAAGGCCATCGCCAACGGTAAACATGTGGTGACAGCGAACAAGGCGCTGCTGGCGTTGCACGGCAATGAGATCTTCGCGGCGGCCCGCGCCAAGGGCGTGATGGTGGCCTTCGAGGCTGCCGTGGGTGGTGGCATTCCAATCATCAAGTCGCTGCGCGAAGGTCTCACTGCCAATCGCATCGAATGGATTGCCGGCATCATCAACGGCACCAGCAACTTCATCCTGTCCGAAATGCGTGCCAAGGGCGCGGCGTTCGCTGACGTGCTGAAAGAGGCGCAGAGCATGGGCTATGCGGAGGCGGATCCGACCTTCGACATTGAAGGCGTGGATGCCGCGCACAAGCTGTCTATCATGGCCGCCATCGGCTTCGGTATTCCGGTGCAATTTGAAAAGGCCCATGTCGAAGGCATTTCGAAGCTGACTCAGGATGACATCCGTTATGCCGAGGAACTGGGCTACCGCATCAAGTTGCTGGGCATCGCCAAACGCAAGGCCACCGGGTTCGAACTGCGCGTGCATCCGACGCTGATCCCGTCAAGCCAGCTGATTGCCAATGTCGAGGGCGTGATGAACGCGATCCTGGTCAAGGGCGATGCCGTCGGCCAGACCATGTATTACGGCGCTGGCGCCGGTTCCGAGCCAACCGCTTCTTCGGTGGTGGCGGACCTGGTGGACGTGGCCCGCATGCTGACGGCCGATCCGGAGAATCGCGTGCCGCATCTGGCGTTTCAGCACGATCAGTTGTCGGCTGTACCGATCCTGCCGATGGGTGAAGTCGAGACTTCGTATTACCTGCGGCTGCGCGTGGTCGACAAGGCCGGTGTGCTTGCCGACATCACCCGCATCCTCGCAGACCAGGGTATTTCGATCGAGGCGCTGGTGCAGAAAGAGCCGAAGGCCGGCGAACAGCAGGTCGACATCATCATGCTGACCCATCTGACGCAGGAAAAGAAAATCGACACGGCTATCCAGCGCATTGAAGCGCTGCCGGTGGTGTCGGGCAAAATCACCCGCATCCGCATGGAAGCACTGCAATGAGCGTACCGGCTTCGCGTCTTGCAACGGCTTCACCGGCCCGTTATGTAAGCACGCGCGGCCGCATGCCGGTGGCGCGTTTCTGCGACGTGCTGCTGGGCGGCCTCGCGCCGGACGGCGGCCTGGTCGTGCCGCAGACCTATCCGCGGCTGTCGACCGATGAACTCGCGGCAATGCGCAAGCTGTCATACGCCGATCTGGCTTTTGCCATCATCAGCCGTTACGTCGACGATATCCCGGAAAACGATCTGCGCGCGCTGGTGCACCGCGCCTACCGCAGCGAAGTGTTTGGTTCGGTCGACATCACGCCGCTGAAGACACTGGAGCCCGGCCTGCATCTGCTGCAGCTGTCCAATGGACCGACGCTGGCGTTCAAGGATGTCGCCATGCAGCTGCTCGGCGAAATGTTCGAATACGTGCTTCAGCGGGAAGGACGCACGCTGAACATCCTCGGTGCCACTTCCGGCGACACCGGATCGGCGGCGGAATACGCGATGCGCGGGCGCAAGGGCATCCGCGTGTTCATGCTGTCGCCGCACGGTAAGATGAGCCCGTTCCAGCGTGCGCAAATGTATTCGCTGCAGGACGCAAACATATTCAACATTGCCATCCGCGGCGTGTTCGACGATTGCCAGGACATCGTCAAGGCTGTCAGTGGCGATGCCGCGTTCAAGAGCGCGCACCAGATCGGCGCGGTGAATTCGATCAACTGGGCGCGGGTTGTGGCCCAGGTGGTGTACTACTTCAAAGGCTATTTCGCCGCGACACGCAGCAACGACGAGCAGGTGTCTTTTGCCGTGCCGTCTGGCAATTTCGGCAATATCTTCGCCGGCCATATTGCGCGCATGATGGGACTGCCGATCCGCAACCTGATCCTGGCTTCAAACGAAAACGACGTGCTCGACGAGTTTTTCCGCAGCGGCCGCTACCGTGTACGTTCGGGGCGCGAAGTGGCGCAGACTTCCAGTCCGTCGATGGATATTTCCAAAGCCTCCAATTTCGAGCGCTTCGTGTTCGATCTGGTAGGGCGCGATCCGGCGATGGTCGCCCGCCTGTGGCGCGAAATGGAGGATGCCGGCGGCTTCAACCTTGATGAAGCGCCGTGCTGGCGCAGCGTCGGGCAGTACGGTTTTGTGTCAGGACGCAGCCCGCATGCGGAACGGCTTAATACAATCCGCAAGGTCAACAGCCAGTACGGCGTGACAATAGACCCGCATACCGCCGACGGCATCAATGTCGGCCTGCAGCATCGTGAACCCGGCGTGCCGCTGATCTGCATGGAAACCGCATTGCCGGCGAAATTTGCCGAAACCATCCGCGAAGCGCTGGGGCGGGATCCGGAAGTGCCGCCCGGCTATCAAGGCCTCGAAAGCCGGCTGCAGCGCGTAGCCATCATGGATCCCGACGTGGAGGCGGTGAAAACCTATATCGCCGGCCGGACCAAATAATAAATTTTCATATAAAACAAATACTTATATTGTTTTATTAAGTTGTTGTGGTAAATCGCATCGACAAGTCGACCGCGCTGATGTCCTTGGTCAGCGCGCCGATCGAGATGCGGTCGACACCCGTCTCGGCGATGGCGCGCACATTCTCCAGCGTGATTCCTCCCGAAGCCTCGAGCAGCGCGCGCCCTGCGGTCCACTGCACCGCTTCACGCATCTGCGCCAGCGTCATGTTGTCGAGCAGCACCATTTTTACACCAGCGCCGACTGCTTCGCGCAACTGATCCAGCGTTTCCACTTCGATCTGTACCCATTGCGCGCGGCCAGCCAGTTTGGCCGCTGCAGCAAGTGCGGGGGTGATGCCGCCGGCTGCAGCGATGTGGTTCTCCTTGATCAGGATGGCATCCCACAAGCCCATGCGGTGGTTCATGCCGCCGCCGACGGTTACCGCGTGTTTCTGCGCCACGCGCAGACCGGGCAGGGTCTTGCGGGTGTCGAGGATTGCCGCACCGGTGCCGGCTACGGCATCGACATAGGTCCGCGTGGCGGTAGACACGGCTGAAAGCAGTTGCAGAAAGTTCAGTGCGGTACGTTCTGCCGTCAGCAGCGCACGCGACGCGCCGGTGATGTTGCAGAGACGCGTTCCGGGTGCGATGCGGTCGCCGTCACCGACGAGCCAGGAAATCCGAGCCTGGTGATCAAGTTTGGCGACACAGGCATCAAACCATGCGGTGCCGCATAATATGGCGGACTGACGGCAAACCACATGGGCGCAGGCGTCCGGACGGTCCGGCGTGAGCTGGGCGGTCAAATCGCCATTGCCGACATCTTCGGCAAGCGCGGCGGCTACGTTACGTTCAATTTCGTTGTTGAGATTCATGCGATGGTGGATTGCAGAATTTGCTCGATACGGCAAACTGCTATAGTTCAGTGACAATTTTAACCGACTGTCCGGGGGAGTGCGTATGAACGACGTCGTCAGCGTGGTGTCCTACGGCTTGGGAACGGTTCTCGGTTTTCTGATGATCGGCGGACTGATCTTCCTGATCATCCACGACGTCACCCAGAAAAAGCACACCGTTCTGCGCAATTACCCGGTAATCGGGCGGCTGCGTTTCTTTTTTGAGGATCTGGGTGAATATTTTCGCCAGTATTTCTTTGCCAATGACCGCGAGGAAATGCCGTTCAACCGCGCAACCCGCGGCTGGGTTTATAAAAGCGCCAAAAACGAGGGCGGCATCATCGGTTTTGGTTCGACCAATGATCTGAGTTCGCCGGGTTCGATCATTTTCGTCAACCACCCGTATCCGGTATTGGAAGAAGACAAGCTGCCGACGCCTTCGATCCTGATCGGCGACGGTTATTGCACGCAGCCCTTCGAGGCTAAGTCCATCGTCAATATCAGCGGCATGAGTTTCGGCGCGATCTCCCAGCCCGCCGTCGAAGCCCTGTCACGCGGCGCGGCCAAGGCGGGCTGCTGGATGGATACCGGCGAGGGTGGCCTGTCGCCACACCATCTGTCCGGCGGCTGCGATGTGATCATGCAGATCGGCACGGCCAAGTACGGCATTCGTGAACTCGATGGCAGTTTTTCCGCAAAAAAGGCTAAAGAACTGGCCAAACACGTCAAAGCCTTCGAAATCAAACTGTCGCAGGGAGCCAAACCGGGCAAGGGCGGCGTGCTGCCGGGGGGGAAAGTCACCGAGGAAATCGCCCGCATCCGCGGCATACCGGCGGGCCAGGATTCGATCAGCCCGAACCGCCACTACGATATTGCCAATGTCGACGACCTGCTCGATAAAATTGCCTATATCCGTAATCTGACCGGTCGTCCGGTCGGTGTAAAAACAGCCATTGGCGGCTGGTCGTTCATGAACGACCTGTGTGACGCCATCCTGCGCCGGGGCCCCGAGTTTGCACCGGACTTCATTGCCATCGACGGCGGCGAAGGCGGCAGTGGCGCCGCGCCGCAAACGCTGATGGATCACATGTCGCTGCCGATCGCCGAGGCGTTGCCGCGTGTGGTCGATGCGCTGATCCAGTCGGATCTGCGCGGCCGCGTGCGAGTGATCGCAGCAGGCAAACTGGTGACTTCCGCGAAGGCGGCGTGGGCTTTGTGCATGGGCGCTGATTTCATCAACTCTGCCCGCGGCTTCATGTTTGCACTGGGCTGCATCCAGGCGCTGCGCTGTCACCATAACACCTGTCCTACCGGTGTCACCACGCACAACAAGAGACTGCAGCGCGGTTTGGTTGTCGAAGAAAAGTATCTGCGCGTCGCCAACTACTGCAACAGCATGAACAAGGAAATCGACATGATTGCCCATGCCTGCGGTTGCCGTCATGCGCGAGAGCTGAAGCGCGAACATGTGCGTATCGTGCAAAGCGCCAATCAGAGTATTGCGCTGAACATGCTCTATCCGTATCCGGAGGTCGGCTACCGCCGCAGCGGAGTGATGAGTCGGCAGCCCCCGGGGTCGGTCGCGCTGTAGGCCGTAAATAACTGTTTTTATTGAATAAAGTTAAACCTCTGAAGTATCCCTGCGCGCAGTATTGAAATTCGACTGCGGGCGCCCCATCTCATGTGTATCGCAACTTTTAGCACGGGGCTGTCATGCGCTTCGACAAATTCACCACCAAGTTTCAGCAGGCCTTCGCTGACGCGCAGAGCGCGGCAGTCGGCGGCGACCATGCTTACATCGAACCCCAGCACCTGCTGCTGGCGCTGATCAATCAGCAGGACGGCGGCACGGCGTCGCTGCTGCAGCGTGCCGGCGCCAATGTCACGGGGCTGCGCGGCGCGCTGAAGACCGCCCTGGAACGGCTGCCCAAGGTTGAGGGCACCGGTGGCGAGGTGACGATCTCGCGCGACCTCGGCAACCTGCTGAACCTCACCGACAAGGAAGCGCAGAAACGTGGCGATGAGTATGTTGCGTCCGAGCTGTTCCTGCTGGCGCTGGCCCAAGATAAAGGCGAGACCGGCCGGCTGCTGAAACAGTTTGGCGGCGATCGCACGCATATCGACAAAGCAGTCGAAGCGCTGCGCGGCGGCGAATCCGTCGGCAGTGCGGAGGCCGAAGGCAGCCGCGAAGCGCTGAAAAAATACACCATGGATCTGACCGAGCGCGCGCGCGCAGGCAAGCTCGATCCGGTGATCGGCCGCGATGATGAAATCCGCCGCGTGATCCAGATCCTGCAGCGCCGCACCAAGAACAATCCGGTGCTGATCGGCGAGCCGGGCGTCGGCAAGACCGCCATCGTCGAAGGCCTTGCCCAGCGCATCATCAACGGTGAAGTTCCGGAGACGTTGAAGAACAAGCGGGTGCTGTCTCTGGACATGGCGGCATTGCTGGCCGGCGCCAAGTATCGTGGTGAATTCGAAGAGCGGCTGAAGTCGGTGCTCAAGGAAATCTCCCAGGATGCCGGCCAGACCATCGTCTTCATCGACGAGTTGCACACCATGGTCGGTGCGGGCAAAGCCGAAGGCGCCATGGACGCCGGCAACATGCTGAAGCCGGCGCTGGCCCGCGGCGAGCTGCACTGCGTCGGTGCGACCACGCTGGACGAATACCGAAAATACATCGAAAAAGACGCTGCACTGGAACGTCGCTTCCAGAAAGTTCTGGTCGACGAGCCGTCGGTAGAATCGACGATCGCCATCCTGCGCGGCCTGCAGGAAAAATACGAATTGCATCACGGCGTGGAGATCACTGATCCGGCTATTGTCGCGGCCGCAGAGCTGTCGCACCGTTACATCACCGACCGTTTCCTGCCGGACAAGGCGATCGACCTGATTGACGAGGCGGCATCACGGATCAAGATGGAAATTGATTCCAAACCGGAGTCGATGGACAAACTTGACCGCCGCCTGATTCAGCTCAAGATCGAGCGTGAAGCCATCAAGAAGGAAAAGGACGAGGCCTCCAAGAAGCGGCTGGCGTTGCTGGAGGACGAGATCAAATCGCTGTCGCGCGAATACGCCGACCTTGAGGAAATCTGGAAGGCCGAGAAGGCGCAGGTGCAGGGCAGCGCACACATCAAGGAAGAAATCGAGCGCATTCGCATCGAAATCGTCAAATTGCAGCGCGCTGGCAAGCTCGACAAGGTGGCTGAACTGCAATACGGTAAGCTGCCGCTGCTTGAGGCGCAGCTGAAGCAGGCCGAGACCGCGAACGCGGCGTCGGGCAAACACCGGTTGCTGCGCACCCATGTCGGTACCGAGGAAATTGCCGAAGTGGTATCGCGTGCCACCGGTATCCCGGTGTCGAAAATGATGCAGGGCGAGCGTGAAAAGCTGCTGAAAATGGAAGCGCGGCTGCATGATCGCGTGGTGGGCCAGGACGAAGCGGTGCGTTTGGTCTCGGATGCAATACGTCGCTCACGCGCCGGGCTGGGCGATCCGAAGCGGCCCTATGGCTCGTTCCTGTTTCTCGGGCCGACGGGCGTCGGCAAAACCGAGCTGTGCAAGGCGCTGGCCGGATTCATGTTCGATTCCGAGGATCACCTGATCCGTATCGACATGTCGGAATTCATGGAGAAGCATTCGGTCGCACGCCTGATCGGCGCGCCGCCCGGCTATGTCGGCTACGAAGAAGGTGGTTATCTGACAGAAGCGGTGCGGCGCAAGCCGTATTCAGTGATCCTGCTCGATGAAGTCGAGAAGGCGCATCCTGACGTGTTCAACGTGCTGCTGCAGGTGCTCGACGACGGTCGCATGACCGACGGGCAGGGGCGCACGGTGGATTTCAAGAATACGGTGATCGTGATGACCTCCAACCTCGGCTCGCAGATGATCCAGGCCATGCAGGGCGACGACTACCAGGTGATCAAGCTGGCGGTGCTGGGCGAAGTGAAAATCCAGTTCCGGCCGGAATTCATCAACCGCATCGACGAGATCGTGGTATTCCATGCGCTCGACGAGAAAAACATCAAGTCGATTGCGCGCATCCAGTTGTCTTATCTCGAGAAGCGTCTCGCGCAGATGGAAATGAAGATCGAGGTCAGCGATGCGGCCCTGAGTGAAATTGCGGCCGCCGGGTTTGATCCGATCTATGGTGCGCGCCCGCTGAAGCGAGCGATCCAGTCGCAACTGGAAAATCCGCTGGCGAAGCAAATCCTTGAGGGCCGATTCGGCCCCAAGGATGTGATCCGCGTGGATGTCAAAAAAGGCGTGATGACCTTCGACAAGCCGCTGCCGTCGGTTGCGGCGGCTTAAGCGGTTTCGCAGGATTTCGTCGTAACCGGTTGTTTTTCGGCGATGTCATAAACCATGCCATGGATTTGAATAAATGCATTTGCAAATGTATTGTGGCAGGCGTAGAAATGACACCAGAGTTGCGCAACACTGAGGAGTTGGTACCAAGTTCTCAGCGTGCGAAATTCCGGGCGACCGTCCGGATATCGCCTGTCAGAGTCGCAGGTGCAAACTGTAACTGGCGCAGTTCCCGAATGGTGTGATGCCATTCACCCAAGGACGCCGCTCTGGCGGCGCCGTGCCGGGAAACCGGTCACACACAAGCCCCGCTTCGGCGGGGCTTTTCCATTCAGGAAGTCGAGGTTGCCGTCGCTGTGTCCTACGTCGGCGGTAATGCGGTTGTGCACTGTGCCTGCCGTGACGTCACCGACCATCGCCGGGCCAGGGATGAACTGGTGTATGTCAATCCGCGGCTGGCCGGCATGTTCGGTTATGCGAAAGAGTCCGAAGTCATGGGGCGCAGGGTGGAGGATCTGGTTGCACAATCCTGGCGGAATCAGGTCGTCGAGAATATGACGCGGAGACTGGCCGGCGAGTGTTATCGCACGCGTCTCGAGTTTGTCGCCTTGCGGCGCGACGGCACCGAGTTCGAGGTTTCCGTCGACGGCACTGTTTCAAGCTATCAGGGACGACCGGCGCTGGTGGGACTGATCGAGGATCTGTCGGATCGCCAGAAAAGTGCCAATGAACTGAAAGCCTATGTATCGAAACTGGAACTGGCTGTTCTGGGTACGGTGCAAGTCGCTTCATCGATGGTCGAATTGCGCGATCCGTATACCACCGGCCATGAGCGGCGTGTAGGCGAGATTGCGGCAGCGATCGGTCACAAGATGCGACTCGACAGCCAACACATCGACGGCCTGCGCATCATCGGACAGGTGCACGACATCGGGAAAATCGGCATCCCTGCCGAGATAATGTCAAAACCCGTACGGCTGTCACGCAGTGAAATGGATCTGATCCGTGAGCATTCGCAGAAAGGTCACGACATCCTGAAGACCATCGAATACCCCTGGCCAATCGCCGATGCCGTGCTCCAGCATCATGAGCGCATGGACGGTTCCGGCTATCCGCAGGGCCTGGCCGGGGACCAGATCGTGCTTGAAGCCCGGATCATGGCGGTTGCCGATACCATCGAAGGGATGTCGGCGCATCGGCCGTACCGTGCCGGCCTGGGATTGGATTCGGCATTGAACGAAATTGAGCGTGGCAACGGCATTCAGTACGATGCCGAAACGGCTGATGCCTGTCTGACGTTGTTCCGCGAAGACCGCTACGCACTGCCGGCGTGATCAAAGCACCAGCGGGCGTCCGTATCCGGTCAGTTCGAGATAGCCGTTGCCGATGCGTCGCCCCTGACTGGAAACCTGCACCGCACCTTCCCAGTAAACAGCACCGGTCGTTGGACGGGTATCGTTTTCCTGATCGTCCATCAGCGGTTCAAGTTCAATCTCCAGTCCGCCGACCTGTACCCGGAAGGCCACCGGATACCGGGTTCCCGTGCGCGGAGACTGCCAGGTGCGCAAGGCGGTAAATCCAACCGCATCTGCGGCATAAGTGCGGCTTTTGCCAGATGCATCGCGCAGGGTGGCCGCCGACCACAGCGGCCGCCCGGTATCTTGCTGGCGCATGCGAAAAGCCATCAATGTGCCGCCATCGTCAAGGTTGATGCCGATCCAGTCCCAGCCTGCCGCATTTGCGGGCAGATAGGAGGAAGACCACTCATGGTCCAGCCAGGCTTTGCCGCTGACGGTGCGTAACTGACCGCTGTCGCGAAGGGTGCCGCTGACCTGCAGATGCGGCACGCTGTAGTAATGGCTTGCGGCTTGCGCTGCGGCGCCTTTACGGCTGTAACCGTTGACGCCATGCAGCAGCAGCGGTTGTGTTGCTGTCAATTTCAGATCCAGTGCAAGTTCGACTGCGCTGATGTTTGCCGCGTAACCGGCGCCGTGGCGGGACAGCTGCCAGTTATCCAGCCATACCCGGGTATTGTCAGTGGCGGCGCCGGCGAGTTCAAACACGGCCCGCGCCGCCTTTTGGCTGTGAATCAGCCGGCCATGCGCGGGATCAGCGATTGCAGCGTGGGCGATGATGATGTGTTCGGGATTGAATGCGCTCGGATTGCCCGGACGCAGTTGCGGCCGGGCGCGGAAAAACGTGATCTGGAATCCGAGGTTGCGCGCGGTGTGGTCCTGCAGCCAGCCGGTGATGTACCACCATTCGATCCGGAATGACGGATGGCTGCCATGATCGCGCGGGAACTGCAGCATGTGTCCGGGATCGGCGATGCCGGATGGGATCGAAGCCGCGCCGGCCAGAGGCAAGCTGCTGATGTTGCAGCAACTTGCCATCGCGGCGAGAAGCAATCGTCGTCTTGGCGAGTGCTGCATCACCAGTCTTCGCGCACCGCGGCAACGCTGTCTGACCGCATCACACCGCGCGCGCTGAACACTGCTGTGGCTGCAGCACAGGTCGTGGTGATGATCAGCAGCACCAGCAGTTGCAGCCAGGGCATGTGCAGTTCCATGCTCCAGTGAAACGACTGACGGTTGATGACATGGATCAGCACGATGCCGATGACGGTGCCGACCGCCAGTCCGCATAACGCGCCCATGCCGGCCGTGAGTGCACCTTCACCGGCGAGCATTGCCGAAATCTGGCCACGGGTCATGCCGAGGTGGCGCAGCACGCCAAACTCGCGACGGCGCGCCAGTGCCTGCACGCTGAATGCAATGCTGACGCCGAACAGGCCGACAACCAGCGCGGCGAACTCCAGCGCCCAGGTAATGGCAAACGTGCGGTCGAAGATGCCCAGGGAGATTTTCCGGATGTCGCCGGCGCTGGCGATTTCAATGGATGCAATGGGGGGCAGGGCCGCGCGCAGTGATTGTTCGATCGTTGTCAGCGTGGCGTTGGCGGCAAGGTGGATGGCGGCGTCGTTGGCTGAATGGTCTGCGGTCAGTTTCCGGTAAACACCACGATCAATGACAACGGCGCCATTCTGGCGAGAATAGTCGCGCCAAATGCCGGCGACGGTAAATGCATGCTCGGCGCCGCCCAATGGCAGGACGATGACCTGTGCGGTTTTCCAGTCGAACAATGCTGCGGCGATTTCACTGATCCAGACCGCAGGAGGTGCTTCGGGGGGTATTGCGACTGGCGCACTGACCAACGGCAGCGCGCGATGCACGTCTTCCGTTGGCAAGTCCCGGGCAATCAGCGTCAGCGGCGTCTGATCGGCTTTGATGAGCAGGGTCTGAAAACGCGTAAACGAAATGGATGCAACGCCGGTGGTCTGGGCGATGCGCTGCTGTTCCTGCGTTGAGAGCGTCGCCGTTTCTCCCGCGACTGCGGCCCGCAAGTAGATATCCGCGGGCAGCACTTGGTCCAGCCATTGCCCCAATGACTGGCGGAACGACAACACCATGATAAGCATGGCGACAACCAGGCTGAAACTCACCAGAATTGCGGCGACACTGATGGCGACATGGCGTGGCGTGGCTTTTAATTGTGCGAGCCCCAGCGCCAGAGCAGGGGATGAAGGTAAAGGCGCGGGTGAAAGCATGAGCCCTGTCAGTGCCGGCATCAGCAGCACGGCACCGACCAGCAGCAGTGCGACGGCGCCATAGCCCGCGACGGGCAGGTTGCCCAAAGGCGGGAGCTGGGCCAGTCCGGCGCCGGTCAGCATGGCCGCCAGCCCTGCACCGATCCAAAGCGGGCGATGCAGTGCGTCGTCCTCATCCCGCGCGTGCAATTCGCTGGCCGGTTGCCGTCGTGCGGCATCCCATGCCGGCAGCGCAGCGCCGATGATTGCGAACGCCATGCCCAGCCCGAGAAAAGCGAGGAGCGTCAACGGCTCGACGATCAGTTCGGCATTGAGATTTCGGAAATAGTCGGCACCCAGGTCGGCACCGGCAAAAGTCATGGCCTGCCCCGCAATCAGGTAACCGCCGGCCAGCCCGATGAGCCCGCCAATGCCACCGAGCAGTGCGCCTTCCGCGATCAGCCAGCCCAGCACCGCACTCCGGGTCACGCCGAGCGCCCGCAATAAAGCGATATGCGTACGGCGCCGCAGCAAGGCGAGCACCTGTGATGAAAACACCATGAAGGTACCGGTGAATAGCGCGATCAACGTCAGCATGTCCAGGTTCAGACGGTAGGCTCGGGTGATCGCCAGGCCGCGCTCGCTGTCAGTCTGCGGCGTGACAGCGTGTACTCCCGGCGGCAGCTGCGCTTGCAGCTTCTGCTGGAACGCCTGCAGATCCGTTCCTTGAGCCAGTCGCAGATCAATGCGGTTGATCAAACCCGTGCGCTCGAACCGCCATTGAACGGCGGCGATGTCCATCAGGCCGAGGCGCTGGCGATAACTGCTGTCGGGGAGTATGTCGACGACTCGTAACGCGAGCGGCTTGGTGCCGACCTTGAAAGTGACCATGTCATTGATGCCTGCATCCAGTGCTCGTGCTGCGCTGGCAGTCAGCCGGATCGCATCGGCACTGAACAGTGCGCTGCGCGCACCATCGCCCGAAGCTGCCAGCTGCGGCTGAATGGCATAAGCCCGCAGTGCATCGATACCGATGATTTTGAGGGTGTCGCGACGACCGTACAGTGAGGCTTCCAGTTCGACCACCGGGCTGGCGGTTGCCACGTCCGGCATTTTGGCGATCAACGGATAGAGCTGTTCGTTGAATCCCGCACGGCCACCGCGAACGACCAGGTCGGCTTCGCCGGCAAGCTGTCGCGCAGCCCGTTCGAACTCGCTGGCAGCACTGGCATTGATCAGATGAACCGCCAGACCCAGCGCCACACCAATGGCGATCGCAGCCACGGCCAGCAGCGAGCGGCCCGGTGCGGCCAGCAGCGGGCCGCTGATCAGGGCGCGCCAGACCGCGGTGTTCATGCCGCGTGCAGTGTGCCGTGATGCAGCCGGTAGATGCGATCGGCGGTGGCGGCAGCGGCGCTCGAGTGGGTGACCAGAATGCCGATGCTGCGATGCGCTTTCACGCGTTCCCGCAGCAGTTGCAATACGCCATCGGCACTGTCGGCGTCGAGATTGCCGGTGGGTTCGTCCGCCAATACCAGTTTCGGTTCGTGGGCGAGCGCGCGTGCAACGGCAACGCGCTGGGATTCGCCGCCTGACAATGTTCCGGGAAAACGATGAATGGCGGCGGCCAATCCCACGGCAGACAGCGCCGCGTGCGCCTTTTGTTGCGCTTCGCGGTGGGTGACGCCATTGAGTTTGAGCGTCAATGCGGCATTGTCGAGGACCGTCAGATACGGCAGCAGCAGGAAGGCCTGAAATACGAAACCGATATCGCGGCGGCGCATGCGGGTACGGGTATTGTCATCAAGCCCGGTAATTTCCCGGTTGTTCAACGTGACGGTGCCGGCATCGGGCAGATCCAGTCCGGCAATCAGATTCAGCAGGGTCGATTTGCCGCAGCCGGAATCGCCGACAATGGCGACAAAGTCGCCAGGCAGGAGTTCGAGGCTGACATCCTGCAGGATGGGGCGTTGAGCCGGACCAGGATAGGTTTTATGAAGGTGGGACAGGCTCAGCATGGCAGGCGCATTATGAAGCACGACACAGCCCGGGTTGCAGCCGAAAGCCGGCAGTGATGGCTTGTCGTGGAGGCCTTGCGCGCAATATTCGGAAGCCAAATGCCGCTGCCGGGACTGCTCAGCAGGCAGTGGTATTATTGCCGGCGTAATGATGTGCATCGCAATTAAGGAGAAAATAACAATGAAATCAAATATTTACAATATTTCGAGGACAGCGCTTGGTGTTTTGACTGCAATGCTGGCGCTTCCGCTTGCCGCCCAAAGTTATCCCAGTAAACCGATACGCATGATCATTCCGTTTTCGGCCGGCGGCGCCGCCGATGTGCCAGGTCGCATCGTGACGCAGAAGCTCACGGAATCACTGAAGCAGCAGGTCCTGGTGGATAACCGGCCTGGCGCCGGATCGACGATCGGCGCAGATGCGGCAGCGAAGGCAGCGCCCGATGGCTATACGATATTCATGATCAGCAACACACACTTCGTCAGTGCGGCTTTGCACAAGAAGCTCGCTTACGACTCGTTGAACGATTTCACGCCCGTGACGCAGATCACCAGCGCACCGAATGTGCTGGTGGTACATCCGTCGCTGCCGGTGAAATCGGTGAAGGAGCTGATCGCGCTGGCCAAGGCCAAGCCGGGGCAGATTGACTATGCTTCGTCGGGCAATGGCAGCACGCAGCATCTGACCGGCGCGCTGTTTGCCAGCATGGCCGGCATCAACATCACGCATATCCCGTACCGCGGCAGCGGTCCGGTGACGGCGGATCTGCTCGGTGGCCAGGTGATGGTGGCGTTCCCCGGCATCGCCGGCATGCTGCCGCACATCAAGAACGGCAAGCTGCGCCCGCTGGGCGTGAGCGGCAGCAAGCGTTCCCCTGAACTGCCCAATGTGCCGACGATTGCCGAAGCCGGTGTCAAAGGTTATGAAATGGTGGCCTGGTTCGGCGTATCGGGCCCCAAAGGCCTGTCACGCGACATTCAGATGAAACTGCACGGTGAACTGCTCAAGGTGCTGAAGACGCCGGAAATGAGCAAGAGCCTGCAAGCCGTCGGGCAGGAACCGGCCTGGCAGGATACACCAGAGAAGTTTTTCGACTTCCTGAAAGTTGAATCGGACAAGTGGGCCAAGGTGGTCAAGGCCAGCGGTGCCGAGATCAACTGATGCTGTTGCACTGAATGGAAAACGCCGCCCGCGGGCGGCGTTTTCCATGTGGCCTGCAGATTCAGGCCGCAGTGCGCTGCGGCCACATTGCAGCAAGACCGTCTGCATCGGTGGCCGTGATTGTCGTGCGCATCATGTTGCGCGGCTGATCGTCCGGCCAGGGGCGGCCGCGGTGCATGGTGGCGCGGTTATCCCACATCACCACATCCCCGGCCTGCCAGCGATGCTGGTAGATGCATTCTGGTCGCGTGGCCAGCGCGGATAGTTCATCGATGAGTTTTAGCGCTTCATCTTCGGCCATGCCGTCGATGCCGCAGGTGTGCGAGGCGATGTAGAGAGCATCAAGTCCATTCACTGGGTTGCGCCAGCGCATGCGCCAGGCTACCGGGGGCATGATTGAACGCTCGCGTTCCGAGGCGAGATGCGGCGCGATCTTGCCGCGCGAGTGCGCATAGTCGTGCCACGCATAAGCATTGTCGAGTTTTTTGCGCAGCTCAGGCCCCAGGTTTTTCCAGGCCTGGCGCATGGAGACGAATTCAGTTTCACCGCCGGTGGTGGCGACGACGCGCGCCGACAGTACGGAAGCCAGGGCCGGCGGAATCTTGAAGCAGCTGTCGGTATGCCACAACTGGTTGGCACGGGCGCGCAGGGCTTCCTTGTGATCTGGCGGCACCAGCGTGCCGTCGGGTTCGATATTGGTGAGTATGCTGAACGCCGTGCCTTCACCGCGCGAGGCGGCCTTGGCGATTTCCAGTGGACCGAAGCGATGCGAAAATGCGACCTGCAGTTCATCGGTAATCGGCTGCTTGCGGAACACCAGCACGGAATGTTCTTCGAATGCCGCTCGAACAGCGGCGTAGGTCGCATCGTCGGTGGTAACTTCGGCCATGCCTGCACCGCGCACCTCCGCGGCGAATCCCGGTCCCAGGGGTATTACTTCCATACGTCTGCTCCTCCAACGGCGCTTGCTGCACCTTTATTGAATGGATTCTACGCTTTGCAATGCAGGAAAATTCGCCGGG
This sequence comes from uncultured beta proteobacterium, assembly GCA_903933915.1. GTDB lineage: Bacteria > Pseudomonadota > Gammaproteobacteria > Burkholderiales > SG8-41. The sequence goes on from CAIZLW010000093.1 coordinate 47,681, forward strand.
GTCACGATATGGAACGGCAGGAGGTAGCGGGGTTTGGCAAGCTTGAGCAACGCGCGATCCTTGGTGATCAGGCACCAGGCGTTTGCATCTGCCGCGAGCGCGAGGAATTTCTGGTCGTCGGGATCCCGGCAAGCTGGCAGACCGGCCGGCGGCGTGGTGATGACGCTGCGTGCGATGCTGCGAAACCGCTGGATGCAGGCCGCTTGCGCCGCTGCATCCAGAGTCCATTTCTGCAGCGGATAGTTGAGCACGCGAACCAGTTCGGCATCGCAGTCGGCGTCAATAATGATTTCGGCTTTTCCGGCACTGACCAGAGCCTGCAGCGGCGCCAGCCCGGCATCATTGAACACCAGCCAGTCGAGCCAGACGTTGGTATCCAGCACTACCCGCAGCGGCATGGTTTCAGCCAGCTTTGGGCGCGGGATGCTGGGCGTGCTGCTTCAGCGACTTCCAGGTTGAAGTGGCGAAGGCGATCATTTCGCCGTGTTCATCCACCAGTTCCGAACGCAGGAAGGAGATGCTGCCGCCGTGGCGAATAAAACGCGCGGTGCAGGTCAGGCGGCCGGAACGCGCGGCTTTCAGGTACTGCACTTTCATTTCAATGGTGGCACCGGGGCCGCTGGTCTGACGAAGTAGGTGGCCCATCGAGATATCGAGCACAAAAGCCGAGATGCCACCATGCAGGCCGCCCTGCGGATTGAACATGAAGTCTTTCAGGTCGAAGGTGATAATGCATTCTTCGGCGGTGTAGGTCAGTTCCAGGCCAAACAGCCGGGCGAGGAAAAACTTGCCGAAATCCTGCTCGTAGGTGGCCAGTGCGTGTTCGAACGCGGCTCTGGCCGCGGTTTCATCAATGTGCGTTTTGCGTGTCATGGTGGTCTGCAAAAGGCGCAATCCTAACACCGGCCTTGTTGCGGCGCGATGCCGGGTGTTGTGGTGAAACTTTGCGATAGACTGCTGACACTGGAGTTTGTCATTCACCGATGCCTGAGGAGACCAGATGCGGATGTTGAAAATGATGCAGGCGGCAGGATTGCTTTTTGTGCTGTTGTTTCCTATGGGCACCTTTGCCCAGCAAAGTGCATGGAAGCCGGAGCGCAATGTCGAGATCATAGTCGGTACCGCGCCTGGCGCAGCGCCGGACAAAACGGCACGCCTGATCCAGCGCCTGTGGCAGTCGCAGCGCATTTACGAAGGCCCGGTGAGCGTCATCAACAAACCCGGCGGCGGTAACGTTATCGCATGGACTTATCTCAACCAGCAGTCCGGCAACGGGCATTACCAGATGATCGGCAACCTCAACGTGCTGATCAGCCGTTCACTGGGGCTGAGTCCGTATGCGCATGGCGACTACACCTGGATCGCAACGCTGTTCGATGAATACTTCGCATTATCGGTGCGTGCAGATTCACCGATGGCCACGGGGCGTGACTTGATCGCACGACTGCAGAAGGATCCGACGTCTGCGGTGATCGGTGTTTCCACATCGATCGGCGGCGCCAATCATCTGTCGGCAGCGCTGGCGCTGCAGCGCGCCGGTATTGATCCGCGCCGTGTGCGGTTTGTGGCGTTCAAGGGCAGCGGCGAATCGGTGACTGCGTTGCTGGGCGGGCATGTCGAAGCTATTTCGACAGCGGTATCCACAACAGTGCCTTATATCCGCAACGGGCAGTTGCGGACTATCGCGGTGTCGTCACCCAAGCGACTCGGCGGTGTGCTGGCCAGTGTGCCGACTTGGAATGAACAGGGTATCCGCGGCACGATGACCAACTTCCGCGCAGTCATGGCGCCCAAGGGCACGGAAGCGGGGGCAGTCAAATTCTGGGAAAGTCGTTATGCGCAACTTGCGGCGCAGGACGAATGGAAAAAAGATCTTGAGGAAAATCTGTGGGCGTGGAATTTTCTCGACGCTGCCAAGACGGTTGCGGCCGTCACTGAATATGCAACCGATGTCGAGGGACTCGTCATTACGCTGGGCTTGCGCAAGGCCCAATAACTCAGCGTTATTTATAAATAATTGTTTTATTTTATATTTATTTCTGATCAGCCAGCCTGAGGCTTGAACTGGCGGGCAATCCAGCGGTTGAGTTCTGCGGCGAAAGCCTGCCGGTCATTGTTGCTCAGCGCCGGTGGCCCGCCGGTCTCGACGCCGCTGCTGCGCAGCGTGTCCATAAAATTGCGCATGTCGAGCAGGCCCTGCACATTGTCTCTGGTGTACAGCTCGCCGCGCGGATTTAGCGCGCTGGCGCCTTTGCCGACGACGGCTGCAGCCAGCGGGATGTCCGCGGTGATGACCAGATCACCGGCGGCGGCCATTTCGAGGATATGGTTGTCGGCGACATCAAAGCCGCGGGGCACCTGCACCATGCTGATCCAGGGCGAACGCGGCACCTGCAGCGCCCGATTGGCGACCAGCGTGAGCTTCAGGGATGCGCGCTGTGCGGCGCGGTAGAGCATGTCCTTGATGACGCCGGGGCAGGCGTCGGCGTCAACCCAGATCGTCATCCGCAGCGGGTTTCTAGTGCACGGGAAGCCGGAACACGGATTTGTCCTGCTCGCCGAGTTGCGCCATCAGGCCGGTTTCCCAGGCGAGATACTGCTTCATCGCTTCACGGTTGCCGGCGTGGCGGTCATGCACGAAGAACAGGTAGTCGATGCATTCACGGTCTGCCGGAATGTCGGTTGATGCGGCGGTGGAATGTCCGGCCTTGATCCATCCGGTGATGCCGCCTTCAAGCAGGCGGACGTCCCTGATGTCGGCATCGGCCAGCTCGGTTGCCGCCAGCCGCGCGATATCGGCCTCTGCGGCAACGAGAACGACCGGCAGCTTTGCCGCTTTGGCATCTGTTGCGATCCTTGAGCGGATGCTCCATCGGCTGCCGGGCACATGGGCCTTGCGGTAATTCATGCTCGGGCCGACATCGATCACCGTGCAGGCTTGGTGATCGACCAGCGTTTTCAATTCGTTGGCGCTGATGGTTGGCAGATTGGGTAATACCGGCGCGGCCGGTTTGACGCCCTCGAGCTTCGCGTTGACGCCGCCATCGAGCACGCAGGCGTCGCAGCCCAGTTGCAGCAGCCAGCTGGCCACCACTGGCGCGCGTACCATGTCACCGCCGTCGATCAGCACGATGCGTGCGTTGCGCACGCCGGCCCACTGGTCGGTAGCCTGGATCAGCTGTCCACCGGGCGTGTGCTGCGCGCCGGTGATGCTGCCGGCGGCAAATTCTTCCGGCGTGCGCACGTCGCACAGGTAAGTGGTACGGTCCGGTTCTTTCAGCCACTGCGCGACTTCCGCGGCACCGACAACGCGGATATTGAAACGGTTTATCAGCGCATGCGCCGCTTCCTGCTGCGCAGGAAGTTGCGCGGCGTCGACAGTAGCCGGATATTGGAGCGCCGATCCGTATTCCAGCTGGAGGTCGGACAGATACCAGCCCTGGGTGCCGTTCTCCAGTGCATACACCGGGTTCGATACGCCGAAGTTGATCAGTGTCTGTGCGCCGAGGATCGAGCGGGTACGTCCGGCGCAGTTGACGATGATTTTGGTCTTTGGATTTTTGACCATGCTGGCGATGCGGTACGGCAGCTCCGCATTCGGACAGCAAGTGCTACCGGGAATGGTCATTTTGTGATGTTCATGCACAGGACGGCCGTCAAACAGCGCAAAGTCCTCGCCGGACTCACGCATGTTCACCAGATCCTGTGCGGTGATGCGCGGTGTGTTGTAGGCATGCTCGACCATCTCACCGAACAGTTTGCTCGGTACGTTGACACCCTTGAACAGCCCGTAGCCGGCAGCTTTCCAGCCATGGGTGCCGCCGTCCAGCAGAAAAAGATCGGTATAGCCCAGAGCGGCAAGCCGGTTGGCGGCACGTTGGGCGATGCCGGAACGGCCATCGTCACACAATATGATGCGCACGCTCTTGCGTGGCACCAGGGATCCGATGCCCAGTTCCAGCCGGCTGTAGGGCAGCGGTGTCGCAAACAGCAGGTGATCCTCACCGAACTCACCATCCTCGCGGACGTCCAGCAGTGCCAATTCGCCGCCATCATGCAATGCCGCCTGCAGCGCGGCGGGAGTAATCAAACGTGCGTCAGCCATGAGTACACCTGTTTCGGGAAATGAGTGGCGATTATAACTGTGGTGAACGCAGCCGGAGTCAGCTGCTGTAGCAGCGTGGCGCTGCCGAATCTCGCGTTACCGCGGAAGACGCAGGAATGACTATGGTGAAACAGAAGAAACAGGCGCCAAAGTAGAGGCGCCTTGATTACTTCTTGTCTCTGGCGATGAATCCGCCGAGGAGTGCGGCCTGCGGGCGGTTGAGTCGCTGCCGCTGTGACGGCGGGGACGCAGGGGTTGCGCCTGCCGGGCCGGATGCCGGTTCGTAGGGCTTGCTGAAATCAAAACCGTCGGCGGCTAATTGCAGCCGGGGCTTGGGTGTTACAACTGGTGCGGGAGCGGCTATGACCGGAGCAGGCTTTGCGCGCCGCGGTTCCTCGTCGCGCTGTTCCGGCCGCGGCCGCGGTTCACGACTGCGCTCATATTCGCGTTCGGCTTCGCGGTCGGCAGCGCCTTCTTCGACGGACTGGCGCGGAATGGCACGCTTGAGCAGTTTTTCGATGTCTGCGAGCAGGCGCATTTCATCCGGGCAGACCAGCGAAATGGCTTCGCCGGGCATGCCGGCACGGCCGGTGCGGCCAATGCGATGCACGTAATCTTCGGGCGTGTAGGGCAGTTCGTAGTTGATGACGAACGGCAGTTCTTCAATATCGATGCCGCGCGCAGCGATGTCGGTTGCGACCAGTACGGTGGAGCGCCCTTCCTTGAAATCCGCCAGTGCCTGTTCGCGTTCGGCCTGGGTGCGGTCACTGTGGATCGCCGTGGCATTGATGCCGTCTCGCACCAGTTCGCGAGCCAGCTTGTTGCAGTCGCGTTTCATGCGCAAGAACACCAGCACCTGCTTCATGTCGCGCGAACGGATCAGATTGACCAGCACCGCGCGTTTGCGCAGCGCCGGTGTCTCGTAGACCTGGTGCTTGACCAGATCAGCAGGCGCATTGCGCCGCGCGACCTCGATCAGCATCGGGCTGTTCAGCATCTGGTTGGCGAGCTTCTTGATGTCTTCAGAGAACGTCGCGGAGAACAGCAGGCTCTGGCGCTGGGTCGGCAGCAGCGCAAGGATGCGCCGGATGTCGGGCAGGAATCCCATGTCGAGCATGCGGTCGGCTTCATCCATGACCAGGATTTCAACCTGGCCCAGGGACACGCTTTTCTGCTGCACGTGATCGAGCAGCCGTCCCGGCGTCGCAACAAGAATATCGACGCCTTCGCGCAGGGTTTTGGTCTGCGGCGACATGTCGGTTCCGCCATAAACAACTGTCGAGCGCAGCTTCAGGAACTTGCCGTAGGTTTTGACGCTGTCACTGACTTGAGCGGCGAGTTCACGTGTCGGCGTCAAGACCAGTGCGCGCACCGGATGTCGCGCCGGCGATGGGCTGGAGTTGGCGTAAGGAGCGAGCAATTGCAGCATCGGCAGCGTAAATCCGGCGGTCTTGCCAGTACCGGTCTGGGCGCAACCCATGATATCGCGGCGTTCGAGCACCGCCGGGATGGCTTTGGCCTGGATGGGGGTGGGTTCGCTGTAGCCTTCGTCGGCGACGGCACGCTGCAGCTCGGGAATCAGGTTTAGATCGGCAAACGACATGGGCTTACTGGAGTGGGGGGGCGGTAACGCGGACGTCACGCTCGCAAAGCGCGGCGCGGAGGCGCGGCGCTGCTACGGGATGGAACCAGCGGTGACGCTGGTTTGGAATAATGGATTTGGGGGTAAATCACGTCTTTGGATTATAACGTGACCGGCGCTGCTGGGCCAGCAAGAATGGCAAATTGTTCCAAATATTCAAAAATCTGGTAAATTGAACCGGTGTTTGCAAGCATGTCTTAAACTTCGTTTTTGGGATGAAAACTGCCCGCAATGGATGGCGATCTTCCGATTCTGGGTGAACCGGCAACAGTCAACCTGTTGCCGCTGATTCTGACGTTGGACACCCACGGTGTTCCGCACCGCTGGATCACCTGGCAGCACGCCTGCTACTACTACTCGAAGAATCAGGTGGCCTGGAGCCTGGGCGAACGCGCCTTTACCGTGTACGGCGGCCTGAACCGCATCACCGGCGAACGCTCGACGATCAGCGGCGCCAGCATCATCGCCATCAAGGGCAAGGCGATGGCGATGAAGTCGTTCAACCAGGTGCCGCCGCTGAACAACCGCGAGTTGTTTCACCGCGACCGCCAGATTTGCGCTTACTGTGCGACCAGTTTCTCCGGCGTCAGACTGACCCGCGACCACATCGTGCCGTTTTCCAAGGGTGGGCGCGATACCTGGATGAATGTGGTGACGGCCTGCCGTTCCTGCAATGAGCGCAAGAGTGATCGCACGCCTGAAGGTGCGGGCATGGAACTGGTGTATCTGCCTTATGTGCCGAATCGCGCCGAGTATCTGATTTTGACCAATCGGCGCATCCTCGCCGATCAGATGGAATTTCTCGCACAGCACGTTCCCGCGCAGAGCCGGCTGCATCAGCCGAAGTAAGTCCTGATCTGCCGACCGGTCGGGCGGGTTTCCGGGTTTCTATAGACCAGTTTATTTTTGCTGGAAGTCGCGCATGGCTGCGCGGATTTCTTCAGCAGTGGGCGGCTTGCGTTCCTTGAAAATCAGCCAGAGAAATGCGCCGTTGACCATAATGAAAGAGATTTCCAGGTAGAGCAGCGTGTCGACGATCACGTGTGCGGGCTTTTGCGCAAAAATGAAGAAGAACCCCTCGAAGGTGGGGATAGCTGCTTTGGTGACGGCGAATACGGATTCCATTGGCGGAAACAGCAGCATCAGTACCAGATTGATTCCGGTGAACAGCAGCGAGGCATTCTGCAGTCCCATTTTGCGCCTGGCATGGCCTGCCGGTTTGTCAGTCAGCAGCAGCCAGGCGATCGCCAGATTGACCATCACGACGACAATTTCAATGATCAGCAGATCGACGTTGATCACGCTGAGCTGCGGTTTCGCCAGAATGAAATAAAAACCTGCGAAAACAGGAATGCTGGATGACGCCACTGAGAACTGATCAACCGGCGGAAACACGGTGATCAGCAGGATGTTGGCGACAGCGATGGCGAGCGCTATACCTTGATTGCGGTTCATTCCCGCGACAGCCCGTTCAAAATGTAAGGCACCAGTATAGTTGAATGACTTTGCCTGATTGCCGCAAAAAGCGCGGTTGGGATCGTGCAGCGCAGGGTCTTTCCTGATCATCACCTGCGGGTGCCGGTGAGTTTGGTATGATGCCGGCCTTGTGAGCGATAAAACTTTGATTTTATTAAATTTTCATGCGATTTGACCTACACAGTCACTCGACCTGTTCCGACGGCTTGCTGAGCCCGGCCGAACTGGTGGAGCGTGCCGTGCAGCGCGGCGTCGATGTGCTGGCGTTGACTGACCATGACGAAATCAAAGGTCTTGCGGATGCACGCACGGCGGCTGCGCAATGTGGCTTGCGCCTTATTGATGGCGTCGAAATTTCGGTGCTGTGGGAGGAGGTCACGCTGCACATTGTCGGGTTGAATATCGATACCGGGCATATGCCGCTGGTGGAGGGCCTGGCCGCCATCCGCATCGGACGCGAGCAGCGGGCGCAACGCATGGCCGAGAGTCTGGCAGCGAATGGAATAGAAGGTGCACTGGAGGGCGCGCGGCGTTACGCCAAGAACCCGGAACTGGTGAGCCGCTCACATTTTGCGCGTTATCTCGTGGAAGCCGGCCATGCCCGTGATACCAACGCGGTATTCCGTCATTACCTGACCCCGGGCAAACCGGGCTATGTGCCGCATCAATGGGCGACACTTGCAGAGGCGGTGCAATGGATCGGCGGCGGGGGCGGTACAGCCGTGCTGGCGCACCCGGGTCGTTATGACCTTGGTGAAGCAAAATGCGAAAGGCTGCTCGGCGAATTTGTCTCGCTGGGCGGCGCTGCAGTTGAAGTGGTGACCGGTTCTCATTCACCGTCCGAGTTTGTGACCTGGGCACGTCAAGCCCGGAATTTCGGGCTGCTGGCCTCGGCAGGTTCGGATTTTCACGGTCCGGGCGAAGGCTACCGTGATATCGGCAATGTTCCGGCGCTGCCTTCCGGTTGCGACCCGGTTTGGGAAAGGTTTTGAGCGCCTGAGGCGCATCAATTCAGCATGTCGCAGTTTTTTTCGATACATCCGGAGAACCCGCAACCCCGACTGATTAAACAGGCTGCAGAGATTATTCGCGGCGGCGGCATTGTCGTATATCCGACCGATTCCTGTTACGCCCTCGGCTGTCATATCGGCGACAAGGCTGCGATGGAGCGCATACGCCGGATCCGCGGCATCGATGATCGCCACCATCTGACGCTGGTCTGCAGCGATTTGTCCGAGCTGGCTGCCTATGCCCGCGTCGATAACCAGCAGTTCCGGCTGTTGAAGGCGGCGACCCCGGGCAGTTACGTTTTTATTCTTGAGGCGACGCGTGAATTGCCGAAACGTCTGCAGCATCCGAAACGACGGACGATCGGTTTGCGTATTCCGGATCATCCGGTGGTCAACGCGTTGCTGACTGAATTGGGCGAACCCATATTGTCTTCGACACTGTTGCTGCCGGGCGATGAACTCCCGCTGACTGATGCCCGCGAAATCCGCGAGCGGCTGGAACGTGTGGTGGATCTGGTGCTGGATGGCGGTTCCTGCGGCATTGAGCCGAGTACGGTGGTGGACCTAACCGGGCCCGCACCGGTGGTGACGCGGGAAGGCAAAGGCAGTCTGGCGCCATTGGGCTTGTAATCCGCTCCTGGCGCAGTGCCGTGACGGGGTGCGTTAAAATCGGGCATCACGCAATGCGGCGCTGGCCGTGCAAAATATTATTAAGTAATTGTTTTTATTAAATTTTATGGTTCTCGGCATACCGCCCTGATCCGTTCTTTTACCCCGGAATCCCCCTGCAATGTTTGAAAACCGTGTTCTCTCCGGCATGCGCCCAACTGGCGCACTGCACTTTGGCCATTATCACGGCGTGCTGAAAAACTGGGTCAAGCTCCAGCACGAGCACCAGTGCCTGTTTTTCGTCGCCGACTGGCATGCGCTGACGACGCATTACGACGATCCGGCGACCATTGAGAACCACGCCTGGGACATGGTGGTCGACTGGCTGGCTGCCGGCGTCGATCCGGCGCAAGCCACGCTGTTCATTCAATCCAAGGTGCCGGAACACGCAGAACTGCATCTTCTGCTGTCAATGATCACGCCGCTATCCTGGCTCGAGCGCGTACCGACCTACAAGGATCAGCAGGAAAAACTCGCAGAGAAGGATCTTGCGACTTACGGATTCCTCGGCTACCCGCTACTGCAGAGCGCTGACATCCTGATTTACCGTGCCAACCTGGTGCCGGTTGGTGAAGATCAGGTGCCGCATGTCGAAATTACCCGTGAGATCGCGCGGCGTTTCAATCACGTGTTCGGTCGCGAGAAGGGTTTTGAAGAAAAAGCCGAAACCGCGATCAAGAAACTCGGCGCGAAGCGCGGCAAGCTTTATCGAAAACTGCGTACTGATTATCTGGAAAAAGGCGATGTCGAGGCACTGGCCTCAGCGCGCGCGTTGCTCGAAGAAACGCAGAACCTGCCGCTGGGCGACCGTGAACGGTTATTCGGTTATATCGAAGGCGGCGGCAAGGTCATCCTGACCGAGCCCAAAGCATTGTTGACTGAAGCCTCCAAAATGCCCGGCCTCGACGGGCAGAAAATGTCCAAGTCCTATAACAACACCATCGGACTGCGCGAGACCGCGGATAACGTCGCAAAAAAAGTCAAAACCATGCCGACCGATCCGGCGCGCATCAAACGCACGGATCCAGGCGATCCGGAGAAATGCCCGGTATGGCAGTTGCACCTCATTTATTCAGACGATGCGAAGAAGAAGTGGGTGCAGGAGGGCTGCCGCAGCGCAGGCATCGGCTGCATTGAGTGCAAACAACCAGTCATCGACGCGATCGTCGCCGAGCAAAAGCCGATGCGCGAGCGCGCGGAACGTTATCTGGATGACCCGACGCTGGTGCGCAACATCATTGCTGATGGCTGCGAAAAGGCGCGCAAGCTGGCGCAGGAAACCCTGCGTGACGTGCGTGAGGTGATGGGGCTGGATTACTCGCTATAGGCGGGGAAAGCGGGATGGGCCCGCTCGGCGGGCGCGGCTCAGGACCACTTGCCGTTGCGGATGACGCCGACGGCAATGCCTTCGATTTCCAGGGGATCTCGTTTGAGGTCGACCACGATCGGCTCAAAATCGGGATTTTCCGGCAGCAGTTCAACCACATTGCGGTTACGCTGAATGCGCTTGACCGTGACTTCGTCATGCAGCCGGGCCACTACGATCTGTCCTGAGCGGAACTGGGTTGTGCGGTGCACGGCCAGCAGGTCACCCTCGAGGATGCCGGCATCGCGCATGCTCATGCCGCGTACCCGCAGCAGATAATCCGCGGGCGGATCAAACACCGCCGGATCGACCCGGCAGTGCTGCTCGATATTTTCTTCAGCCAGCATCGGGCTGCCAGCAGCGACGCGGCCGATCACGGGCAGGGTGGCGGGTGCGGCCTGCTGGGTCACCCGAATGCCACGCGAGGCGCCCGAAGTCATTTCAATGACACCTTTGCGTTCAAGGGCACGCAAGTGTGTTTCTGCGGCATTTGGCGAACTGAATCCCATGGCGGTGCAGATTTCGGCGCGCGTCGGCGGAAACCCGGACTCTTCAACATGGGTTTCGATCATGCGCAGAATTTCGATCTGGCGGGCGGTCAGCGGCTTGTGGTTGTCATCGCTCATGACTGTAATTATATACAGTCTTTACTAGGCTGCAAGCCGGTATTTGCCGTGGTCTCCGAGGCAAGGCTAAGTTGTTTTAATAAGTTTTTGATTTTTAATAATATTTTTGCTTACTCCCGCTACAGTGCTGGCGGCAATGCATTGAACGAAAGGCAAAATTTTGTTATACTTCAAAGTTCTGTAAAACAGTTGGGTGTCACACAGTTATGGGCGGATCGCCCATTTTTTGTTTGTGGCGCCGTTTTGACATGGATTTGCAAGGTTTACTCGAGAACACGCTCGCTGGACTGGGCTACGAACTGGTGGATCTGGAACGATCCCCCAAGGGTGCCCTTTTGCGGATTTTTATCGATAAGCCCGGTGGCATCACGGTTGAGGACTGCGCTTTGGTCAGCAACCACCTAGACCGGGTGTTTACGGTGGAGAACGTGGCCTACGACCGCCTGGAAATTTCATCTCCGGGGCTGGACCGGCCGCTGCGCAAGGCGGAGGATTTTGTGCGTTTCTCCGGACAGAAGGCGAAGTTGAAGTTGCGCGTGCCGCTGGAAGGGCAGCGCAATTTTGTCGGCGTGATCCGCGAGTGCGAGGCAGGCAAAGTAGGCATCGAGGTTGACGGACGCGTGCTGTCGGTCGACTTGGGCAATGTGGATAAAGCGCGGCTGATGCCGGCGTTTTAAGCGGGAGACGGATATGGGTCGTGAAATTCTGTTGTTGGTTGATGCGCTGGCGCGCGAAAAGAACGTCGACAAGGAAATTGTGTTCGGCGCCCTCGAACTCGCCTTGGCTTCTGCAGCCAAAAAGAAGTTCACCGAGGACGTTGAGGTTCGCGCCTCGGTCGATCGTGCGACCGGCGAATTTACCTTCTTCCGTCGCTGGGAAGTGGTGAAGAACGAGGAAATCGAAGTGCCGTCGCGGCAGTACAAGCTGCATGAGGCGCAGGAAGAAGATCCTGAATCCCAAGTCGGCGAATTCATCGAAGAGCCGCTCGATGGCATGGAGGTTGGCCGCATTGGCGCGCAAACCGCTAAACAGGTCATCGTGCAGAAGATCCGTGACGCGGAACGCGAGCAGATCCTTAATGACTTCCTCGCCCGCAAGGAGCACCTTGTCACCGGCGTCATCAAACGCATGGAGCGCGGCAACGCGATTGTCGAATCAGGCCGTCTTGAGGCCATGCTGCCCCGAGACCAGATGATCCCGAAGGAGAATCTTCGTTTGGGTGATCGCGTGCGAGCCTATGTCTGGAAGGTTGACCGCCTGGCCCGCGGCCCGCACCTGATGCTGTCGCGCACCGCGCCAGAATTCATTGCCAGGCTGTTTGAACTCGAGGTTCCCGAGATCGAGGAAGGTCTGCTTGAGATCAAGGGCGCTGCCCGCGACCCCGGCTCGCGTGCCAAGATCGCCGTGCATTCCAAGGATGCGCGCATTGATCCGATCGGCACCTGCGTCGGTATGCGCGGCTCGCGCGTACAGGCAGTAACCGCAGAACTCGCGCAAGAGCGCGTCGACATCGTGTTGTGGAATTCGGATCCGGCGCAGTTCGCCATCAATGCGCTGGCGCCCGCTGAAGTCACCAGCATTGTGGTTGATGAGGAAAAGCACAGTATGGACATCGTCGTTGACGAGGAGAACCTCGCGCAGGCGATCGGCCGCAATGGTCAGAACGTCCGTCTCGCGGCCGAACTCACCGGCTGGGAACTGAACCTGATGACCGAAACCGACGCTCAGAAGAAGAGCGAAGAAGAAACATCGAAGACACGTGCCGAGTTCATGGAAAAACTGGATGTCGACGAAGAAGTCGCCGACATCCTGGTGCAGGAAGGTTTTGCCACGCTCGAAGAAGTGGCTTATGTGCCGCTCACCGAAATGCTGGAAATCGAGGCGTTTGACGAGGCGACTGTTAACGAGTTGCGCAGCCGTGCGCGCAATGCATTGCTGACACAGGCGATTGCCAGCGAAGAGAAGGTCGAACACGACATCGAAGATCTGATGAAAGTCGAGGGGATGGATCACGATACCGCGCGCCTGCTGGCGTCCAAGGGAATCGCGACCCAGGAAGACCTCGCTGACTTTGCGACCGACGATCTCATCGAACTGACCGCGATCGATTCGGAGCGCGCCAAAACGCTGATCATGGCGGCACGCGCGCCGTGGTTCGCCGAAACCAACGCCTGATATCGCAGAAAAGAAAAGTAACCGGCTATGCCCCAGATCAAAGTCAAAGAATTTGCCAAGGAACTCGGCGTGCAGCCTGAGTTGCTGATTGAGCAGCTCCAGGCGGCCGGCGTGAATAAAGCGCTGACGGAAGACGCCGCGCTGACCGAAAAGGACAAGACGCAGTTGTTGGATCATCTGCGCGAAGCGCATGGCGGGAAAGAAGTCAAGCAGACGATCACGCTGACCCGGCGGCAGACGAGCGAGATCAAGAAGTCGGATTCGACAACCGGCAAGGCGCGCACGATTCAGGTTGAGGTGCGCAAGAAACGCGTACTGATCAAGCGTGATGCGCCTGAGCCTGAAAAGGTCGAGAACGGCCCCAAGCCGATTATTGATGCGGCCGAAATCGCGGTGCGCGAAGAGGAGGCCCGCAAGCAGGCTGAGTTGGCCGCGCGCCAGGCCGACGATGTTGCAAAAAAACGCAAGAAGGAAGCGGACGCTGAGGTGGTGGCCAAGGCAACTGCTGTTGCCGCCGCACCGGCTTCAGCTACCCCGGCGGTTGATCCCTCCGTTGTAGTCGAAGGTACGATACACAAACCGGCCGCACCGGCAGGTGAAGCCGGAGACAAGGCCAAAAAAGGCGCCAAGAAACCTGCCAAGCAGGTGGTCTGGCAAGATCCTACTGCACGCAAACGCACGATCAAAACACGCGGCGACGCATCCGGCGGACTGGGCTGGCGCGACCGTAAGGTTCACCGCACTTCCCACAAGCAGGAAGGCGATCAGCAGCATGGCTTTACCGCGCCGACCGAGCCTTTGGTTAAAGACGTGCTGGTTCCGGAAACGATCACGGTCGCCGAACTGGCACACAAGATGTCGGTCAAAGCAGCGGAAGTCATCAAGACCTTGATGAAGCTTGGTACGATGGCAACCATCAACCAGGTTCTGGATCAGGACACCGCGATTATCCTCGTTGAAGAAATGGGGCATGTCGGCAAGCGCGCCAAACTCGACGAACCGGATGCCTATCTGGTCGAGACTACGAGTGGGCAGGTTGAGGTCAAGGCTGAACCGCGCGCTCCGGTTGTAACCGTGATGGGCCATGTCGATCACGGCAAAACTTCACTGCTGGATTACATCCGTCGCACCAAAGTGGCGACTGGCGAGGCAGGCGGCATTACCCAGCACATCGGCGCTTATCACGTAGAGACGCCGCGCGGCATGATTACCTTCCTCGACACGCCGGGACACGAAGCCTTTACGGCGATGCGTGCACGTGGTGCCAAGGTCACCGATCTGGTCATTCTTGTCGTGGCAGCCGATGACGGCGTGATGCCGCAGACTGCCGAGGCGATTCATCACGCCAAGGCTGCGAATGTGCCGCTGATTGTGGCGCTGAACAAGATCGACAAGCCGGAAGCGAATGTCGAGCGCGTCAAGCAGGATCTGGCCGCGCAGCAAGTAGTTCCCGAAGAATGGGGCGGCGATACGATGTTCGTCGAGGTGTCGGCCCGTACCGGGCAGGGCATCGACAGCCTGCTGGAGCGCATTCTGCTGCAGGCTGAGGTGCTGGAATTGCGTGCCCCCAAAGACGCGCCGGCCAAGGGCATCGTTGTCGAATCACGACTGGATAAAGGCCGCGGTCCCGTGGCGACGGTGCTGATTCAGTCCGGCACGCTGAAGCGCGGCGATATCGTGCTCGCCGGCGCTGTGTTCGGTCGCGTGCGCGCCATGCTCAATGAGGCTGGCGATACCATCGACTCTGCAGGTCCTTCGATCCCAGTTGAAATTCTCGGTTTGTCCGATGTGCCTGCAGCCGGCGCCGAAGTCATGGTGCTCGGCGACGAACGCAAGGCGCGCGAAATCGCGCTGTTCCGTCAGGGCAAGTACCGCGACGTCAAGCTGGCCAAGCAGCAGGCGGCCAAGCTTGAAAACATTTTCGATCAGATGGGCGAGGGCGAGGTCAAGACGCTGTCGCTGATCATCAAGGCTGACGTACAAGGTTCGTACGAAGGTCTGACCCATGCGCTGGCCAAGCTGTCCACCGACGAGGTCAAGGTCAACATCGTGCATGCGGCCATTGGCGGCATTACTGAATCGGATATCAACCTGGCACTGGCTTCCAAGGCGGTGGTGATCGGCTTTAATGCTCGCGCCGATGCGGCCGCGCGCAAGCTGGCTGGGAGCAGCGGCGTTGACATCCGCTACTACAACATCATTTACGATGCGGTCGATGAGATCAAGGCCGCGCTCACCGGCATGCTTCCCCCCGAGCGCAAGGAAAGCACGCTGGGCCTGGTGGAGATTCGCCAGGTGTTCCGCATTTCCAAAGTTGGCGCTGTTGCCGGCTGCTATGTGCTTGAAGGTCTGATCCGCCGCAGTTCAAAGCTTCGGTTGTTGCGCGACAACGTCGTCATCCATGAAGGTGAACTCGATTCGCTGAAGCGTTTCAAGGACGATGTGCGCGAGGTCAAAGCTGGCTTCGAATGCGGTCTGTCGCTGAAGAACTTCAACGACATCAAGGAAGGCGACCAGCTGGAAATTTTTGAAGTTGTTGAAGTGGCGAGGTCTCTGTAACCGCCGTGTCTTGCGGGTGCTGCCTGAAGGCGCACCCGGCTGGTTTTTCGGAGCAGTTGCCGCATGCCTAAAGATTACCCCCGCGGTCGGCGCATAGCCGACCAGATCCAGCGTGAATTGTCCGAGATCATTCGCATGGATCTCAAGGATCCGCGCGTCGGCCTGATCACCATCACTGACGTCGAGGTGACCCAGGACAATGAGCACGCCAAGGTATTTTTTACCGCGCTTGGCGAACCGGTGCAGCAGGAAGCAGCGGAGCGTGCGCTCAACCATGCGTCCGGTTTCCTGCGCAGTGCTCTCGCCAAAGTGATGAAACTGCGCACGGTGCCGCAACTGCGCTTCAACTACGACGTTTCTGTCGAGCGCGGTGTTCGTCTGTCGAACCTGATCGATGAGGCGATTGCCAGCAAACCGGGCAATAAACCTCCGCAGTGAACGCGCCTCGCGCCGAGCGCAATGATGTAAACGGCGTGTTGTTGCTCGACAAGCCGCTGGGCCTGACTTCGCAACAGGCCGTGGCGCGGGTCAAACGCCTGTTTTCCGCACGCAAGGCCGGTCATACCGGCACTCTGGATCCGATGGCCGACGGGCTGTTGCCGATCGGTTTGGGTGAAGCGACCAAGTATTCCCAGTTTTTGCTCGAAGCCGACAAAGGCTATCTGGCTTCGTTGCGCCTGGGAGCGACCACCACCACCGGTGATGCAGAAGGCGAAATTCTGGAGCAGCGCCCGGTGAAGGTGACGGAAACGGAGGTCAGGGGAGTATTGCAGCGCTTCGTCGGCGCACAGACCCAGACGCCGCCGATGCATTCCGCACTGAAAGTTGCAGGAAAACCGCTTTATGCCTATGCCCGGGCCGGCATCACGATTGAGCGTCAATCTAGAGCCATTGTGATTAATGACATACAACTTATTGATTTTAAAGAAGTAATTGTAAAAATTCGGGTGCTTTGCAGCAAAGGCACGTATATCCGGGTTTTGGCCGAAGACATCGGTGCCGCCCTTGGCTGCGGCGCGCATCTGATCGCACTGACTCGGGAGAGCGCTGGGGGCTTTACGCTGGCTCAGGCGGTGTCTTGCGATACCCTGGAATCCCTGTCGATGGCGGAACGTATGGATCGACTGTTGCCCATCGATGCCTTTGCATCCAGTCTGGACCGGATTGAACTGGAGTCTGAGCAGGCGCGCCGGATCATTACCGGGCAGGAGGTGGTGCAGCCGGCCGTTTTGACCGGTTTATACCGCCTGTATGGGGCCCAGGAGGGGTTTCTGGGCGTTGGCGAGGTTGAGGCTGGCACGCTGAGGGCGCGTCGCCTGACCAGCCAGTTGCAGGATAAGGATCAAACGGAAATCTGCTTGAGTAATCCGGCAGTTACGGGGTAAAATTGCATGATTTTTCGTCGGAGACAGAATATGGCTGTTAGCACCGCCCAAAAGGCGCAAGTATTGCAGGATTTCCAGCGGATGAAAGGCGACACCGGTTCGCCCGAGGTGCAGGTCGCATTGCTGACCGCGCGCATTACGGACCTGACGGAGCATTTCAAGGCCCACAGCAAGGATCACCACTCCCGTCGTGGTCTGCTGCGCATGGTGAGCACGCGCCGCAAACTGCTGGATTACCTGAAAAGAACCAAAGTAGGGCAGTACAAGACGCTGATCGAGCGTCTGGGCCTGCGCAAGTAATCTGCAGCGCATGCAAGTACGGTTCGCCTGTTTTTTTGACCGGTCCGCTGGGCGGTCCGGTCGGCTGCCGACGCTGGAGGGCGTCGGTTTCTAGTCTTCATTGATCCTCCCGAAGACCGCGTGTGCGGTCTTTTTTGTTTTTGAGAAAAGGAAATCATTTTGAACCCGGTAAAGAAATCATTGATGTGGGGCCGCCACCAGCTGACGCTGGAAACCGGCGAAATCGCGCGCCAGGCCTCCGGTGCGGTCATGGTGACAATGGAAGACACGGTGGTGCTGGTGACTGTCGTCGGCGCCCGTAACGCCAAACCGGGACAGGACTTCTTCCCGCTGACCGTCGATTATCAGGAACGCACTTATGCCGCAGGCAAGATTCCCGGTGGTTTCTTCCGCCGTGAAGGCCGACCCTCGGAAAAGCAAATCCTGACCTGCCGCCTGATTGACCGTCCGATCCGCCCGCTGTTCCCCGAGGGTTACAACAGCGAAGTGCAGATTGTTGCCACCGTGATGTCGTCGAACAACGAAATCGATTCGGACATACCCGCGATGGTCGGTGCTTCGGCCGCGCTGGCGCTGTCCGGCATGCCGTTCGGCGGTCCGATCGGCGCCGCGCGCGTCGGTTTCGCCAATGGCCAGTACATCCTCAATCCGACGCAGACCGAGCTGAAAACCTCGCAACTCGACTTGGTGGTGGCCGGTACGCAGCATGCAGTGCTGATGGTGGAATCCGAAGCGCAGCAGCTGCCTGAAGACGTAATGCTCGGCGCCGTGGTGTTTGGTCATGAGCAGATGCAGGCCGTGATCACCGCGATCAACGAAATGGTCGACGAGATTGGCGTTCCGGAGTGGAACTGGACTGCGCCGCAGAAAGACGACTCGCAGATTGCACGCATCGCGCAAGCGGCGGAAGCTGATCTGCGCCAGGCTTATCAGATCAAGCAGAAGCAGGCGCGCACCGTACGCCTCAAGGAAATCACCGCCAAGGTTGTTGCGGAAGTGCTGCCGGCCGACGCAACGCCGGATCAGATAAACAACATCAAGAACGAGCTGGGCAATCTGGAAGCCAAGATCGTCCGCAACCAGATTCTCGACGGCGAGCCGCGCATCGACGGTCGCGACACCCGCACCGTGCGCCCGATCACCATCCGTACCGGCGTGCTGCCGCGCACTCATGGTTCCGCGCTGTTTACCCGCGGTGAAACGCAGGCAATTGTGGTGGCGACTCTCGGCACCTCGCGCGACGAACAGATCATCGACGCGCTGCAGGGCGAATACCGTGACCGCTTCATGCTGCATTACAACTTCCCGCCGTATTCGACCGGTGAAACCGGCCGTGTGGGCTCACCGAAACGCCGCGAAATCGGCCATGGCCGTCTCGCCAAACGCGCGCTGGCCGCAGTTCTGCCGACGGCGGAAGAGTTTGCCTATTCGATCCGCGTGGTTTCGGAAATCACCGAATCCAACGGTTCCAGCTCGATGGCTTCGGTGTGCGGCGGCTGCCTGTCGCTGATGGATGCCGGCGTGCCGTTGAAAGCCCAGGTCGCAGGTATCGCAATGGGTCTGATCAAGGAAGGCAACCGTTTCGCAGTGCTCTCCGATATTCTGGGTGACGAAGATCACCTCGGCGACATGGACTTCAAGGTTGCGGGCACCGAAACCGGCGTCACCGCGCTGCAGATGGACATCAAGATCACCGGAATCACCAAAGAAATCATGCATGCCGCGCTGATTCAGGCGCGCGAAGGCCGTCTGCACATCCTGGAGAAAATGCGCAGCGCGATCGACACGCCGCGCACTGAACTCTCCGCCTGGGCGCCGCGCATGATCACCATGAAGATCAAGCCGGAGAAAATCCGCGACGTGATCGGCAAGGGCGGTGCGGTGATCCGTGCGATTACCGAAGAAACCGGCACCACCATCGACATCCAGGATGACGGCACCGTGGTTATCGCCTGCGTATCGTCGGAAGGTGGCGAGAACGCGCGCAAACGCATCGAGGAGCTGACCGCCGACGTCGAAGTGGGCCGTGTCTACGAAGGCACTGTGCTCAAGCTGCTGGACTTCGGCGCCATCGTCAGCGTCCTGCCGGGACGTGATGGTCTGCTGCACATCTCCCAGATCGCCAATGAACGCGTCAACAGCGTTGCCGACCACCTCAAGGAAGGCCAGGTTGTGCGCGTCAAGGTCATCGAGGCGGACGAGAAGGGGCGTCTGCGCCTGTCGATGAAGGCAGCGGCCTCAGAAGGCCAGGAAACCGCTCCTGCGCAGTAAACGGGAGTAGTTTCAGTTTCAATAACAAAGGGGGCCTATGGCCCCCTTTGTATTTTTACCGTTGAACTGGCGTTATTTGGCGACCTGGCGTTCGCGCATTTCGTCCAGCGTCTTGCAGTCGATGCACAGGGTAGCGGTCGGACGGGCTTCCATGCGTTTAAGGCCGATCTCGATGCCGCAGGAGTCGCAGTAGCCATACTCCTTGGCAATGATGCGTGCGATCGTTTCGTCGATCTTCTTGATCAGCTTGCGCTCCCGGTCGCGGTTACGCAGTTCCAGCGACATGTCGGATTCCTGGCTGGCACGATCATTGGGGTCGGCAAAAATGGTCGCCTCGTCCTGCATCGTGTGCACGGTGCGGTCGATGTCCTGAGACAGCCCGCTCTTCATTTCCTCGAGCATCTTGCGGAAATGCGCAAGCTGCCGCGCATTCATGTATTCCTCTTTGCCCTTGGGTTTGTAGGCGGGGTAATTCTTGAGAATTTCGGTGGACATGAGGGGCTTTGTGTACTTAAAAAAAGAGCTTTAATAGCAGAATTCGATAGCTGCCGCAAGCAAGTATCACGGTTGGGGTGTCATTGTGGAATTGACGCTCACGTAAGGGCTAGCGTATATTACGCGCCTTCGGTTTCGGCGGGAGAAAACCCGGCTTGCCGGCCAAAATGTGCCCGTAGCTCAATCGGATAGAGCACCGGCCTTCTAAGCCGGGGGTTGTGGGTTCGAGTCCCGCCGGGCGCACCACAAATCAGAGTGTTTTCAGGTAGTTCTCGCAGTTCAGTGGTGGCTGTAGCTCAGCTGGTAGAGTCCCGGATTGTGATTCCGGTTGTCGCGGGTTCGAGTCCCGTCAGCCACCCCAGATTTCCTTCCCTTCGGTTTCACTTGGTGCGCACCAGGCGTTGTTGCTCGCGCTGCCATTCCTTTTCTTTGTCAGTCGCCCGCTTGTCATGCTGTTTTTTGCCTTTGGCGAGGCCGATTTCCAGTTTGACGCGCCCCTTCGAGTAATGCAGATCCAGGGGTACCAGCGTGTACCCGGCACGCTCCACGCTGCCGATCAGCCGGCTGATCTCCTCGGCATGCAGCAGCAGCTTGCGGGTGCGGGTGGGATCCGGCTGCACATGCAATGATGCGGTCGGCAGCGGCGTGATGTGGCAGCCGAGCAGAAGCAGCTCGGAATTGCTGACGATCACATAGGCTTCCTTGATCTGGGCGCGTCCGGCACGGATCGCCTTTACCTCCCAGCCTTCAAGCGCAATACCCGCTTCGAAGCGCTGTTCGATAAAATAGTCGTAGAAAGCTTTTTTGTTCTGAACGATACTCATTGCGCAATCAAATCATGACAGACGGTATTCTAACCGCCCCGGCAGTCTCTCCGACGGCAACCTGCAAATGAGCAGCGTCATCCGGTCGGCCCTGGTACCGTTCAGCGCCCAGCAGATATTTGATCTGGTCGAAGGCGTGGAGCAATACCCGCAGTTTTTGCCCTGGTGCAGCGGTACCGCAGTCAGCCATCGCGATTCGCTGATCACCCATGCCACCATCAACATCAATTACCGGGGCATCAGGCAGAGTTTCTCGACGGAAAACCATAAGCAGCCGCCGGAATTGATGACCATAAAGCTGGTCGAGGGACCATTTCGCGCGCTGGACGGGGAGTGGCGCTTTACCCCGCTGGGCGATGCCGCCTGCAGAATCGATTTTCGCCTGTCTTATGAGTTTTCCAGCACATTGCTCGAGAAACTCGTTGGTCCCGTTTTTGGCCACATCGCCGGCACGATGGTCGATGCATTTCTAAAGCGTGCTGATATCGTTTACGGCAAACCATGAAGATATCGGTGGTTTATGCCCTGCCGGGCAGGCAGGTTGTCCGTGAGTTCGACCTGGACCGCGAAACGACTGTTGCGGAGGCGATACGTCATTCGGGACTGCCCGTCGAATTTCCTGAAATCGGCGCAAATACGATGCTGGTCGGGATTTACGGCAAGGTGGTTATGCGCAGCGCTTTGCTGAAGCCCGGCGACCGGGTGGAAATTTATCGCCCCCTGAAGCTGGACCCCAAGGCGGCCCGTTTCAAGCGCGTCCGTAAACGCTGATCTTTTTAGTTGCAGCTGCTGTCTACGGAGCGTTGCGCGCGCTCAATCTCGACTTTACGTTCATTGTCATCAAGGTAAGAAGACACGTCACCGGTCTTCGGATCAGTCTTTGCAATACGATTGCCCTTTTGCAGGCTGTTCAAGTAACCCTTTGCGCTTTCACAGTTCTGGGAACGATCCGCCGAATCACGACCTTTCTCTTCGGTCTTCTTCGCCGCCTCCTGCTGTTCAGTCTGACGTTTACGGAATTCGGCATCCCGTTCGGCCAAAGATTTCTGCGGACTTGAAGATGCCGCAGCAGGGGCGTTGCGAATGCCGGTGTTCTCGGCTTTGGTGCCCGGCGGACAGGAGGCCGCGAATTCAACACGGCCGCCGGCGCCCACGCACTTCATGATCTGGGCCTGTGCCAGGGCAGGCAACGTTGCCATGGCCAGCAGTACGAACAGTTTTTTCATGGTCTCTTCGCCTGATCTGTGGTCGAGGGGCGCGAATTCGCACTCGCCGGTAAAACTGCTCTGAAAATAGCCACTTTGCCCGGTGCCGTCAATGGAACAACGCCGCTCTCGGTTTACCGTTTACGCACCAAAGTCTATAATCCTCCCTTTGCGAAGGACGCATCTCATGCGCGTGGTGCAGAAAGCCCTGACTTTCGACGATGTGCTGCTGATTCCGGCACATTCCGCCGTCCTGCCGCGCGAAGTCAGCCTCAAAACCAAGCTGACACGCGGCATTACCCTGAACATTCCGTTGCTGGCTGCAGCGATGGACACTGTGACCGAATCCCGTCTGGCGATCGCCATTGCCCAGGAAGGTGGGATTGGCATCGTGCACAAGAACATGACGCCGAAGGC
>CAIZLW010000094.1 GCA_903933915.1 uncultured beta proteobacterium
TGGTACGACTCGACTTCGCGGCCGATGTCGGCGTGGGTCTTGCCCGGCATGTAATAGCCGCCGATGGAAATGATCGGCAAGCGGTCGGTGTAACCGCCGATCAGTTCGCGCACGGATTTGCCGAGGGCTTTGCCGGTGAGGTCCCAGATCGCGCAGTCCATGCAGGCGATGGCTTCAAGCAGCAGCTTTTTGTCACTCGCGGAATGCGTCAGCGCGAACATGCGTTGCCACGCGAGCTCCCGCTCGTATATCGACAAGCCTTTGATTACATTAAATAAATCGGTAGTCACTAGATGCGCGATCTGGGGGCCGTGAGCGCGGTTGTCGCCGTTGTAAACCTCGCTGACCAGACCGTCAGCGGTGCGCAGCCGGGTGATCACGGTGGAACGTTTGAGCACGCTGTAGGTCGAGCCGCCGAAATTTTTGCTCAGCGGAATGTCGATGGCGATGGCTTCGACGGCAGTAATGCGCATGTCGGGTCTTTCAGAGAAGTACGATGAGTGCGCCAACAGCAGCGGCGACAGTAACGGAAACCCGGAACACTCTGCGATCCCGCGGCGACCAGGGAGCGGCCGTCTGCGGCAGCGGCAGCGGCAGCGGTTGCGGCGGGGGCTGGGTATCGGCGCCGATGACCATGGCATCGATGTCATGACGGCTGACGCCGAATGTCGCAGCGAGGGCGTCGGGGTCGGTGATGGCGCCGGTTTGCGCGGCGAGACGCATCGTCGCCGCCATCGAATCAAAACCTTTCGCCAGTCCGCGCGCCGGCGGTGTATCGGCCATGCCGTTGCCCGGGATTGTCGTGCTGCGGTCATCGGCTCGGGACGAGGGCAGGGTGTCGGCAAAGGGATCGGTGGGGTCCGGAATCATCTGCGGCGCCGCAGTCGGCGCCAATGGTGCCGTCGTTGCAGCACCCTGCTGGCGGCAGACGCGCAGGTCGGCGGCGAACTCGGCGATGCCGGCATAACGCTCGTCGGCATTTTTGGCGAGCGCCTTGGCGATGATCAGATCGAGCATGGCCGGCAGCGCGGGATTGATGCTGCTCGGCGGCGGCGGCGTGAAATTGACGATCTGGAACATCAGCGAATTGACGTCAATGCCGTTGAACGGCGCCTGGCCGGCGACCATCTCGTAGAGGATCACGCCGAGCGAGAAGATATCGGCGCGAGCATCGCAGCGTTTGCCCAGCACCTGTTCCGGCGACAGATAGCGTGGCGAGCCGAGCACGACGCCGGTCTGGGTGCGCACGTCGGCGGTGCGCATTCGCGCGATGCCGAAGTCAGTGATTTTCACGCGGCCATCGTTGAGAATCATGATGTTCGCCGGCTTGACGTCGCGATGCACCACTTCGTGGGCATGGGCGTAGGCAAGACCGTCGGCGACCAGCGCCACAATGTCCAGCGAGCGGTCCGCTGTGAGTTCGTTGCCGGCGATCAGTTCCTTCAGCTCGCGACCTTCAAGGAACTCCATCGCCATGTAGGCAAGGTCGCCGCTGCGGCCGATGTCATAAATGATGACGATGTTGGGATGGTTCAGTCCGCCAGCGGCGCGCGCCTCGATGGTGAAACGCTTTTCATAGTGCTCCATCTCGCCCGGATCAAGCGCCATGTTGATGGTCTTCACCGCAACTGTGCGCTCGAGCATCGGGTCGACCGCGCGGTAGACCACCCCCATCGCGCCGCGTCCGATCTCGGCGACGACGTCGTAGCGGCCGAGTTGCGCAGGCTGTGTCATTGTCGTGCGGTTCTCAGCGTCCACGCACGCTGCGGTACACCGGTCCCCATGTCGGGTGTCCCGCTTCAGCAGCGGTCAGCGTGAATTTCGGGTCGGCGGTGATCGCATTGCTGAATTCCTGCCGGCATTGCGGAACGCGTTCGGTGACGCAGTAGATGAAAGCGAGGTATTTGTAGGCCCGCGCCTGATCGGTGCGGGAAGCAAGGCCGTTGACCAGCGCCGACTGCAGCGTGCGCTGGGCCTGGGCGTAGTTGCCTTCCTCGTACTGGGCGATGCCGGTTTTCAGCCGCGATTCGGCGCTGGGCAGCGCCGAGTCCTGGGATTTGGCGCGCTCCTTGTCAAAGTCGAACGAATCCGAAATGTCCTTCATGCTCTTCTGCGCGGATTCGCAGCCGGTCAGCAGGGGCAGGATCAACAGCAGCAGGGCAAATGCGCGCATGGCGGGTCTCATCGGAACTGATGCCGGATTCTAATCTCTTCGCCGGCCTTGACGTCGACCAGTTGCACATATGACGCGAAACCGGGATTGCGGATCTCGATGCGATGCGATCCGGGCTTCAGCGCGATGTCGCGCAACGGCGGCGCCACGCCGAACTTGCGGTCGTCGACATGGACTTCGCCCCAGGGCAGCACGTTCAAGCGCACGGTGCCTGTGGCTGCATCGGCGGCGGGTTCGGCGGCCGGCGCCCTGGTTTCGGTTTTGCGCGCGGCCTTGGCGACCGGCGGCGGCTCGGGTTTGGTTTCGGGTTTTGTTTTTGCGGCCGGGCTTTTGACTTCGGGCTCCGGCGTCGTGCGCTTGGCGCGCGGCGTGTAGGCTTCAGTCATCATTTCAGCCGGCATTTCGGCCGGCGCGCGCAACGTCAATCGCAGCGCGATGGCGGTGCCGATGATCAGTGCCACTGCCAATGTCGTGGCCAGCAGCGGCCGGCGCATCACGCCGCTGCGCGCGGTCGACGCGGTGCTGCCGAGTTTTTCAAAGGCAGCGGCATGCGCGGCTTTTTTTCGTGGCGCACGCTGTGGCGCGGGCGCGGTGCCCAGCGCATAAACCTCGTGTTCGCGCACATGTTTGTCGGTGCGCGAGCCTTCGAAGGTGAACAGTTGCGCGTGTTCTGCCGACAGCGCGGCGATGACTTCGTGATAGGAGCGCGACGCCAGCACCTGGTTGACCGCGGCAAAGCTCATCACGCGCTGCGCGACGTTGATGCCGTCACCGATGATGTTGGGCTGGTTGTTGATGTCCTTGACCAGGCGCACGGGGCCCAGGTTGATGCCGGTGCGCAATAGCAGTGTGTTGCCGGCGGCCAGCGCATCGCGCAGTGCCAGGCCGAGGAATAGACCGTCCTCGGGGTCGCCGAGAAAGCTGACCGCGGCGCCGTCGCCGGTGTCGAGAATGATGCGGTCTTTGACAGGCACCTCGCGCAACGCAGCGGCCAGCAACTGGTTGAGCTCGCCCTTGATCCGCATCTGTTCCGCCACCGGCTTTTTCGAAAACTCGACGATGTCGATGAAGACGACGGTGCAGAGGAAGTTGCGGTTTCCGCTCATGGTGTGTGCGGGGCTGGCTGAACGGTTATTTGACGCGCATGCCCGGCTGGGCGCCGGAATCCGGGGACAGGATGAACAGGCCCGGCGCGTCGCCGCTGGCGGCGAGCACCATGCCTTCGGACATGCCGAATTTCATCTTGCGCGGCGCAAGGTTGGCGACCACCACCGTCAGCCGGCCAACCAGCGTCGCCGGGTCGTAGGCTGATTTGATACCAGCGAACACCTGTTTGGTACCGAGCTCGCCGACGTCCAGCGTCAGCTTCAGCAGCTTGTCGGCGCCTTCGACCTGTTCGGCGTTGGCGATGCGCGCGATGCGCAGGTCGATCTTGGTGAAATCGTCAATCGATATCGTTGCTGCTTCAGCAGTGCTGCTCGCGCCCTCCCCCTTGGAGGGAGACGGCTGGGGGGAGGGTGGGGGTGTCGTCACTTTGAGGTTTTCCTTGTTGGCATCGACCAGTGCGGCGATTTGTTTGGGGTCGACACGGGTCATTAAGTGCTGGTAAGGCTGAACGCTGACTGGGCTGATGTGGATATCATTCCATCGAGGTTGTCCAGCGACTCCAAATAAAGTCAGTGCCTTTGCTGCTGTTTCAGGTATTACAGGAGCAAGGTAGTAAGTCAAAATCCTGAAGGCATCGAGACAATCCGAGCAAACTGAATGCAATTCAGGATGTCGCGCCAAATCCTTGGCGAGTTCCCAAGGTTTTGCTTTGTCCCAGCGTTGATTGATGATATCCGCGATGCGCATGATTTCGCGAAGTGCTTTGCCGTATTCACGGTTTTCGTAATCGGTAGCGATGTTGTCGGCTGAGCCCATGGCTACTGCGGTGGCAGCCAAAGTGTTGTTGTCGCTCGGATCAACGGCCCGCAACTTTCCATCAAAATGTTTGGTGATAAAGCCAGCTGCCCGGCTGGCAATATTCACATATTTCCCGACCAGATCGCTGTTGACCCGCGCCACGAAGTCATCGAGATTCATGTCGATGTCTTCCATCGTCGCATTGAGCTTGGCGCCATAGTAATACCGCAACCATTCCGGATTCAGCCCCTGCTGGATATAACTGTCGGCGGTGATGAAGGTGCCGCGCGACTTCGACATTTTTTCGCCGTTCACCGTCAGGAAGCCGTGGGCAAACACCTTGCTCGGCGTGCGGAAGCCGGCATGTTCCAGCATCGCCGGCCAGAACAGCGCGTGGAAATAGAGGATGTCCTTGCCGATGAAATGCACCATTTCGGTGTCGCTGCCCGGCCGCAGGAAGGCATCGGCATTGATGGTCTTGCCGACTGCCTGCTGTTTTTTGACGTAGTTCAGAAAGCTCGCGAAGTAACCGACCGGCGCATCGAGCCAGACATAAAAGAATTTTTTCTCGTCGGTGCCGGGGATCGGGAAGCCGAAGTAGGGGGCATCACGCGAGATGTCCCAGTCCGACAGCTTGCCTTCGCCGGCCTCGCCCAGCCATTCCTTCATTTTATTGGCGGCTTCGGACTGCAGGTGGTTTTCGCCCTGGGTGTAGCGGCGCAGGAAACCTTCGCAGCGCGGATCGGATAATTTGAAAAAGTGGTGCTCCGATGATTTGCGCACCGGTTCGGCGCCGGACACCGTCGAGTAGGGATTTTTCAGCTCGGTCGGGCTGTAGGTGGCGCCGCAGACTTCGCAGGAATCGCCGTACTGGTCTTTGGCACCGCACTTCGGGCATTCGCCCTTGATGAAGCGGTCGGGCAGGAACATCGCCTTGACCGGATCGTAGAACTGTTCGACCGGGCGTTTGGTGATCAGGCCGCTTTGTTCGAGCTTGCCGTAGATCTCCTCGCATAGTGCGCGGTTTTCCGGGGAGTGCGTCGAGTAGTAATTGTCGAAGCCGACCGAGAAATTCTTGAAGTCGCGGTCGTGCTCTTTCCACACGCGGTCGATCAGCTGTTCCGGCGTCAGGCCTTCGGATTCGGCGCGCAGCATCACCGGCGTGCCGTGGGTGTCGTCGGCGCCGACGTAATGGACTTCCACGGGAGACCCGTCGTCATTCACCTGCATGCGCTGAAAACGCACCCAGATATCGGTCTGGATGTACTCAACGAGATGGCCCAGATGAATGGCGCCATTGGCATAGGGCAGTGCGGAGGTGACGAGGATGCGACGATGAGGCATGGATGTGATCGGGTGAAGGAAGGAGGCGAATGAGGCTAAAGGATTGAATTATAACAACAAACTTTCGATGTTCAGTCAGGACATCAGCCACGGTTCCGTGCGGTCGTCCGTCTTGGACGAAAAAACCTTTTCCGACATGGGGTTGTGGTTGGTCCGACCCCGCGATGTCGCTACAATCGCGGCCTCACTACGCAATCCCACTGGAACCCGAAACATGGCCATCACCGAACAGGACGTTCAGAGCGCGCTGAAGCAGCTCGTCGATCCCAATACCAAAACCGACTACGTCACCAGCAAATCGGCGAAGAACATCAAGATCGACGGCAATAACGTGTCCGTCGACGTCCTGCTCGGTTATCCGGCG
The DNA here is from genome assembly GCA_903933915.1 of uncultured beta proteobacterium. Classification (GTDB taxonomy): domain Bacteria; phylum Pseudomonadota; class Gammaproteobacteria; order Burkholderiales; family SG8-41. The sequence goes on from CAIZLW010000094.1 coordinate 5,787, forward strand.
AAAAGCCAGGTCGAGCCGATCCGCAAGGAAATTGCCGCCAAGCTGAAATCGCTGCCCGGCGTGGGCAGCGTGACCGTCAATGTGACGATCAAGATTGTTTCGCACGCGGTGCAGCGTGGCGTGAAACTGATTCCCGGCGTGAAGAACATCATCGCCGTCGCGTCGGGCAAGGGCGGCGTCGGCAAAAGCACCACCGCAGTCAACCTCGCGCTGGCTCTCGCTGCCGAAGGCGCGACCGTCGGCGTGCTTGATGCCGACATTTACGGCCCGTCGCAGCCGATGATGCTGGGTATTGCCGGGCGGCCGGAATCGAAGGACGGCAAGTCGCTGGAGCCGATGGAAGGCCATGGCCTGCAGGCGATGTCGATCGGTTTCCTGATCGACACCGAAACGCCGATGGTGTGGCGTGGCCCGATGGTGACCCAGGCGCTGGAGCAGCTGCTCAACGAAACCAAGTGGCATGACGTTGATTACCTCGTCGTTGACCTGCCGCCGGGCACCGGCGACATCCAACTGACGCTGGCGCAGCGCGTGCCGGTGACCGGCGCGGTGATTGTCACCACGCCGCAGGACATCGCGCTGATCGATGCGCGCAAGGGACTGAAGATGTTCGAGAAGGTGGGCATCCCCATTCTCGGCATCGTCGAGAACATGTCGCTGCACATCTGCAGCAAGTGCGGCCATGAAGAACATATCTTCGGTGAAGGCGGCGGCAACCGCATGGGCACCGACTACAACGTCGAGATGCTGGGCTCGCTGCCGCTGGACATCAACATCCGCCAGCATGCCGATTCCGGCAAACCGACCGTGGTTAGCGACCCGGACGGCCGGATTTCCGAGATCTACCGCCAGATCGCCCGTCGTGTGGCGGTGAAGATTGCCGAGAAGCAGCAGGACCACTCGGCAGCGTTCCCCAAGATCGTTGTAAAAAACACATAGTCCGGACGGGGAAAATCTTTCGAAGCCGCGGGATTCGGCGCTAAGATAGCGGCGTGCTGAATTCCGCGATTACCGCCTTCTGCGCCAGCCCGGCGCGCAGCCGCCTGTGACGGCGCGGCGCAGTATCGCGTGCGCGCTGCTTCTGCGCCGTCAGTCCATCCTTCAGTAGTTTTCCGACACCCACTTACTCCAGCAGAGGCATCATGCGCTTCCGTTTTCCAGTCATCATCATCGACGAAGACTTCCGCTCGGAGAATACCAGCGGCCTCGGCATCCGCGCGCTGGCCAAGGCGCTGGGGGAAGAGGGGTTGGAGGTGCTCGGCGTCACCAGTTACGGAGATCTGTCGTCGTTTGCGCAGCAGCAGTCGCGCGCTTCGGGATTCATTCTCTCGGTTGATGACGATGATTTTTCGGCGCAGGAACTGGAATCGACCATCGGTGAATTGCGCACCTTCGTCAAGGCGATCCGTTTCCGCAACGCCGACATTCCGATCTTTCTGTATGGCGAGACCCAGACCTCACGCCATATCCCCAACGACGTGCTGCGCGAACTGCACGGCTTCATTCACATGTTCGAGGACACCCCGGAATTTGTCGCGCGTTACATCGTGCGCGAATCCAAGGCCTATCTCGAAAGCCTGGCGCCGCCGTTTTTCCGCGCGTTGACGCATTACGCGCAGGACGGTTCGTATTCGTGGCACTGCCCCGGTCATTCCGGCGGCGTGGCTTTCCTGAAAAGCCCGGTTGGGCAGATGTTCCACCAGTTTTTCGGCGAAAACCTGCTGCGCGCCGACGTCTGCAACGCTGTCGATGAACTCGGCCAGTTGCTCGACCATTCGGGGCCGGTGGCGGCTTCGGAGCGCAACGCGGCACGCATTTTCAATTGCGACCACCTGTTCTTTGTCACCAACGGCACCTCGACTTCGAACAAGATGGTGTGGCACTCGACGGTGGCGCCGGGCGACGTGGTGATCGTCGACCGCAACTGCCACGTGTCGATCCTGCACGCGATCACCATGACCGGCGCGGTGCCGGTGTTCCTGATGCCGACGCGCAACCATTTCGGCATCATCGGACCGATCCCGCTGGAGGAATTCCGCTGGGAAAACATCGAGAAAAAAATCAAGGCCAATCCGTTTGCGGCGAAATCGCTGTCGAATGCCAAGCCGCGCATTCTGACGATTACGCAGAGCACCTACGACGGCATTCTCTACAACGTCGACATCATCAAGGAGATGCTCGACGGCAAAATCGACACCCTGCATTTCGACGAAGCCTGGCTGCCGCACGCGACTTTCCACAAGTTTTACCACGGCATGCATGCCATCGGTCTGGGCCGGCCGCGCACCAAGGAGTCGGTGGTGTTCTCGACGCAGTCGACGCACAAGCTGCTGGCCGGACTGTCGCAGGCCTCGCAGATCCTGGTGCAGGACAGCGAGACGCGCAAACTCGATTACGACACTTTCAACGAAGCCTATCTGATGCACTCCTCGACCTCGCCGCAATACGCGATCATCGCTTCGTGCGACGTCGCGGCGGCGATGATGGAGGCGCCGGGCGGCGCCGCGCTGGTCGAGGAGTCGATCATGGAGGCGCTGGATTTCCGCCGCGCCATGCGCAAGGTGGATGCCGAGTTCGGCAAGGACTGGTGGTTCAAGGTGTGGGGGCCGGAACGGCTGTCGGACGAGGGCGTCGGCAACCGCGACGACTGGATGCTGCGACCGTCGGAGCGCTGGCACGGTTTCGGTAATCTCGCGCCGAACTTCAACATGCTCGATCCGATCAAGGCCACGATCATCACCCCGGGGCTGGACGTCACCGGAAAATTCGCCAAGAGCGGCATTCCGGCGGCGGTGGTGACCAAGTATCTCGCCGAACACGGCATCATCGTCGAGAAGACGGGTCTCTATTCCTTTTTCATCATGTTCACCATCGGCATCACCAAGGGCCGCTGGAACACCATGGTTACCGAATTGCAGCAGTTCAAGGATGATTACGACAACAACCAGCCGCTGTGGCGCGTGCTGCCGGAGTTTCTGACTGCGCATCCGCGTTACGAAAAAATCGGTTTGAAGGATCTGTGCGAGCAGATTCATGGCGTCTACAAGGCCAATGACATCGCGCGGCTCACCACCGAGATGTATCTCTCGGACATGCAGCCGGCAATGCCGCCGGGCGAGGCCTGGGCGCGCATGGCGCATCGTCGGATTGAGCGCGTCGAAATCGATAAGCTGGAAGGGCGGGTGGCCAGCGTGTTGTTGACGCCTTATCCGCCGGGCATCCCGTTGCTGATTCCGGGCGAACGCTTCAACAACACGATCGTGCGTTATCTGCAATTTGCGCAGTCGTTCAACCGGCAATTTCCGGGCTTCGACACCGATATCCACGGCCTGGTGTCCGATAACAGCAGCGGTCAGTTGCGGTATTTTGTCGATTGCGTCGTCGACAATTGAGAGTTATTAAGTATTTGATTATAAAGTAAATATTTGTGATCCCGTCAGCACCCCTGGATTGGCGGATCGAAAGCCGGTTGCCCGGCGTGCACTGGCCGACGATGCCGGATGCGGCCGCGTCCCAGGTGCTGGCGCTGCTGTTCCAGATGGAGCGCACGCAATGGCTGGCGCCGCAGCAATTGCAGGCGCTGCAACTGCGACAACTGACGATAGAACTCGCGCACGCCGTCAACACCGTTCCTTATTACCGCGAGCGCCTCGCGCCGCTCTGGTCGCCGCAGACTGCGCTGACCTGGGAAACGTTTCACCGTTTCCCACTGCTGACCCGACGCCATCTGCAGGATCACCATGCCGAGCTGATCAGCACTGCACCGCCGACGCAGCATGGCGGTGCCGGCCTGATGCATACCTCGGGGTCGACGGGCGCGCCGGTCAGCGTACTGCGTACCGCAATCGACGGCTTGTTCTGGAAAGCCTTCACGCTGCGCGAACATGTCTGGCACCGCCGCGATTTGGGTGCAAAACTGTCGGCGATCCGGCAGGGCGTCAGCGAAGACGAAAGTGACAACTGGGGTGCCGCGACCGAGGGCATCATCCGCACTGGCCCGGCATCGACGCTGCCGGTGTCCCGCGACATCGAGACCCAAGTGCGCTGGATCGAGCGGCAGCAACCCGCCTATCTGCTGAGTCACCCCACCAATCTGGCGGCGCTGGCCGAGCATTGCATCGAGCAGGGCATCCGCATGCCTTATCTGCGCGAAGCGCGAACCCGCGGCGAGGCGCTGCCGGCCGATTTGCACGCACTGTGCCGGGAGGCCTGGGGGATTCCGGTAGTGGACATGTATTCGTCGAACGAATGCGGTTATATCGCGCTGCAGTGCCCGCAGACGTCGCATTACCACGTGATGGCGGAATCGCTGCTGGTCGAGGTTATCGATGATGAAGGCCGTGCCTGCGCGCCCGGGCAGACCGGCCGGATTGTGGTGAGCACATTGCATAATTTTGCGATGCCGCTGATCCGTTATGAGATCGGCGATCTTGCCGAGGTCGGGGCGCCGTGTTCCTGCGGCCGCGGTTTGCCGGTGATGACCCGCATACTCGGACGGCAACGCAACATGCTGAGATTGGCGAACGGCAAACGATTCTGGCCGTCGTTCGGATTGCGCGGCCTGTCGCGCGAGCTTGGCATCCGCCAGCACCAACTGGTGCAGAAGTCGTTTGACCGGATCGAGGCGCGACTGGTGGTTGATGTGCCGCTGGATGCTGCGCAGGAAGAACGGTTGCGCAAACAGCTGCTGTCCTGCGTGCCGGCCGGTTTTGAGGTGGCGTTCAGCTACTGCGCGGAGATTCCGCGCAGTGCCGGCGGCAAGTATGAGGATTTCATTTCCGAAGTGGCTGCGCTGCGCCACTGACCCGGATTACTGCCGCTTCGCCACAACCTGAAGGAAAGCGCCGCCACCAGGCACAGTCGGCGCCCTTATGCCAGCGGCATTGTCCACCTTTCGCGTGGAAGGCGTAATTAATTCTATCGCCAGTCCTGCTTGCTCGAGCAGCGTTCGCAGTTCCTGTTCCGACCGCAAAGGATGATTGCACTGCAGCCGGCCGTACTGTTCGGCGGCGGCTGCGATCTGGTCTGGATCAATGCCGCAAGCAAAGCCCGACTGCTGCATTTTCAAGCGCACGGTTTCGCGGAAGGCATGCACTTGGTCCTCAGAAAACACAATGCGTGCGGGCGAATCCGCGGGGCGCAGGCGACTCGCTGTGAGTAGGTAGCCGTTCGGCCGCAGCAATGCACGCCAGCGAGCGGCGACCTGCGGCCATTGCTCGTGCGGAAAACGGCCGAGCAACGAATCGGTGCAGACTATATCGAAGTCGGCGGGACCCGTGTAATTGAGGAAATCCTTCTCCACGGTCTTGATGGGCAGTGCCAGCCGGTCGGCATACCAGCGGTTCATATGCAGAGGCGTGGCACAGATGTCGAGCACCACGATGTCCGGCGTCACTGCAAGTCCGTCGAGCGCACGGGCGACCTGCGCGAGCATTGCGTAATCGGAGCAGCCCGATATCAGCAGCCTGAGCCGCGGTGTGCGTGCAGCGATGCTGCGGATTTCGTGATGGTAGAAATCTCCGCGATGTGCCGCCGTGCCGGCCAGTCCTACGCGACGCAGCAACTGCCAGAGCCCGTGATTCCACGCGCAGGTCACGCCGGTTGCGGGATCGTGCCGGCAATGACGTGCGGCGAGTTCCCAAGCGATGGGCGCGCTGATTTCCAGAGGCTCGTCGTAATTGTTCATAGCGGTGGTGTGCAAAAGAAGGCGGCATCTTAACCCGGCATGCTGGTGCTACACTGAAACTTCATAAAAGCGCGATGCACTGCAATATTCAATGTCTGACCTGATCCGCTCTGCAGTGGCCGGTGTTGTCTGGCCGGCCATACCGGATGACCATGCCGCCCGGATGCTGACACTGCAGCTTCAGCTCGAGCAGTCGCAGTGGTTGCCGGTGGAAAAGCTGCGGGGGCGGCAGTTGCGTCAGTTTGATGCGGCGTTTCGGCATGCCGTAAAGACCGTGCCTTATTACCGCGAACGGTTTGCTGCCCGGATCGCGGGTGTTTCCGGTTGGGAGGAATACCGCCGGTTGCCGGTCAGCACCCGCCGTGATGTGCAGGATGCAGGGTCAGCGATGCACAGCGAGGCGCCGCCCCCGGAACATGGTGCCGTGGTTGTAACCGAGTCGTCCGGATCCACCGGTAGCCCCCTGGTGACGCGGGGCACAGCCTGGACGCAGATGCTGTGGCAGGGCTTTCTGTTGCGCGATCATCTCTGGCATCGCCGTGATCTTGCCGGCAAGCTGGTGGCAATCCGCAGTAAAACCAGTGAACAACGGTTGCCGGGCTGGGGTCCGGCCACAGCGCCGTTTGCAACCGGTCCTTCAGTGGTGCGCGGCCTGTCTTCCGATCTGGATGAGCAATTGCAGTGGCTGGTGGCCGAGAATCCCGATTATCTGCTGTCGCTGGCGACCAATCTGCAGGCTCTGGCCGAGCGCAGCTTGCAGCTGGGCATCCGGCTGCCGCTGCTGAAACAGGCGCGAACCTATGCGGAATCGCTGCGTCCGGAGGCTCGCGCCATCGTGCGTCAGGCCTGGGGTGTGGAAATCGCCGACAGCTACAGCTCCGAGGAGCTGGGATATCTCGCGCTGCAATGCCCGCAGGGGGAGCACTACCATGTGCAGGCCGAGAGTGTGATTCTTGAAGTGCTGAACGAAGCAGGCCATCCCTGCGCGCCCGGAGAAATCGGACAGATCGTGGTGTCCACGCTGCACAATTTCGCGATGCCCCTGCTGCGATATGCCAGCGGGGATTACGCGGAAGTCGGTGAACCCTGCGCTTGCGGGCGCGGCCTGCCGGTATTGCAGCGAATCATCGGCCGCCAGCGCAACATGTTGTTGCGCCCCGACGGCGCACGCTACTGGCCGAGTTTTGCCTCCAGCGTCTGGCGCGAACTGGCGCCGGTTTCCCAGTTCCAGGTCGTGCAGACCGCGCGTGATGTGCTGGAGTTCCGGTTCGTTGCGCCGCGTGACCTGAGCGATGAAGAGGGGGGGCGGCTGGTCGGTGCGCTGCATGAGGCATTGGGATTCACCTACCGCACGACGCTGCTGCGGATGCCGGAGATTCCGCGGGCGCGAGGCGGCAAGTATGAGGATTTTATCTGCGCGGTTGACTGACGGATCAGGCCGGAGTTTCGTTTTGCAGCAGGTATTCCAGCGTCAGATTGTCGAACAGCGCCGATCCGGTCGAGACAAAGAGCCGCTGGCGGCCAGCCACGACTTTTTTTGATCCGGATACCAGCAGACCCGAAAAATCGGTGATGGCCCCGGCATCAATGAGTCCCTCGGAAAGCCATGCTTTCAGGTCGCCGAACCGCGTCGTATCCATCGTATCCACATAGATGTCCGCAGCATCAGCCCATTCAGGAGAGAGTTCGGCCTGCCGGTCGATGTCGGCGCCGAGGCTGATTACCAATTCCGCGTTCCACGCCGGGGGCGCGCAGACCGGCGAGGTGCTGGTGGTGGCAAGAACGACAATATCGGTATCGGTCAGTTGGTCATATACGCCGGCGGCGCAACGGATGCCGGGTATCCGCGTTTGCAGCGCGGTTGCGGCTGCCGTTGCCCGTCCGGCAGCACGGTCCGTAAAAATAATGTCTTGGACACCGCAGACTGCGGCCGCATAAAACGCGGCATAGTAGCCGACGCGACCGCTGCCGATGACGATGAGTCGCTGCGACCGTGTTGCGAGCATGTCGATGGCCAGTGCGGCGCAAAGGCCGGTGCGCGCGGACGACAGCAGACAAGCGTCAACAATGTGGGTGACATAGTTCTCCTGCGGGTCGACCACCAGCGCCTTGCCGACGGTGATCTGGTCGGGAACCGTGACCTGCGCGATATTGGTGCCGACGAGTTTTACCGATTTGATGACTCGTTCCGCGGATCGCGTGACGCAGGGCATCAGGCGGAAGTCGGAAGCGCCGCCGGGGTCGGCAAACACCTGCTTGGGCGGCATTTCAACGCGCATGCTGCCTACTGCGATGCTCTGCAGTCGTGCGCGCATGTGGCGAAAATATTGCTGCGGATTGCGCGTCAGGGCGAGATGTGCCTCGCTGTCTCTGATGACGATGCAGGGTTCGATGGCATTTCGCAGAACCCGATGTTCTTCTTCACAGAGGTTCGGTGCGGCGGTTTCCCGCGCGGCATTTCCCGGGCGCGCGGTCATTGCAAAACTTTCCTGGCCTGCTGCATCCACGCCGCCGCCTGCGCCTCGGCTTCGGCGATCTGCGCCACGGTCATGCCGTCGCCGGTTTTGGCGAGGCGCAGATACCAATCGGCGGCGCGCTGGGTCAGGTCTTCAATGGTGATTTTGCAGTCCGCGGCCTGTGCAACACAGGTCGCGGCGCTGAAGAGCTGTGCGGCGAGCCTAGGCTGCCACACGGTCATGCACCTCGAAGCGGTAATCGTGGGCGTGGCGCTCGTCCCGCGAATACTGCTTAGTGCTGTGCAGGCGCCATTCGGCGGTATTGAAAGCCGGCATCTGCGTGTCGCCGGCCGGTTCGGCATCGACAACGGTGAGGTAAAGGCGGTCAGCCAGCGGCATTGCCGCGCGATACAACTCGCCGCCGCCGATGACAAAGATCTCGCTGTCGCCAGTACACAGCGCGATGGCTTCCTCCAGCGTGTGCGCAATTTTTGCGCCGGGTATGGCGTAATCGCGCTGCCGCGTGACGATCACCGTGGTGCGGCCGGGGAGCAGACGGTTGATCGATTCATAGGTCTTGCGGCCCATGATGATGTGATGGCCTATCGTCACCGATTTGAATAGTTGCAGTTCATTGGGTAGATGCCACGGAATCTTGCCTTCGGCGCCGATGACCCGGTTGCGGGCCATGGCCACGATCATTGACAGCCGCGGTTTGGCCGGTGTGTTCATGCCTTACACCGCCACCGGCGCTTTGATGGCCGGATGCGGGTCGTAATTTTCCAGCTTGAAGTCTTCGTATTTGAACGCGAACAGGTCTTTGACCGCCGGGTTGAGCTTCATCACCGGCAACGGCCGTGGCTCCCGCGACAGTTGCTCTTTGACCTGATCCATATGGTTCAGGTAGATGTGCGTGTCACCGAAGGTGTGCACAAAGTCGCCGAGCTTCAATTCGCATACCTGCGCGATCATCTGCGTCAGCAGCGCGTATGAGGCGATGTTGAACGGCACGCCGAGCGCCATTAATCTACTGTTATTTGTATATTTCATCTATAAATCAATAATATAATGCTTATATATATTGTACATTATACGGTATTTGTACAATACAATGAGAAAAAATTGCCATATCGAATTTTATCGGTCAATTCGCTGAGGCGGGGGGAAATTGAGGGGAGGTATCACGTTAAGGTGAGTTGGGCTACGCGACGAAATCATGTCCCAGCGAGTATCACGTTCATTGCAACTGACGATGCCCCCATCGATCACTGCTGGCGGCAGTCAAAGTTAGTGCAATTTAGCGCCCCTAAACGCTGATTCCTGGTCAGAGTTATTGCAATCCGCCTAAACGTGCTGAAATAAAAATTTAGCAAGCACGTTATTGATTAATAGGCGATTTTTAGGGCCATTTACTAACAGCTATACTGCACATCCAAGCCACAAAAATGTAGCCGGACAGCAGGGTCATTCCGGTAGAACAGTCGGGGGGAAATGACAAACGCTGTCCAAAATTTGCACAGCACGGCCAACCCGCAGCAACTTGAGGCAATTCACAACACCGAAGGTCCGCTACTAATCATCGCGGGGCCTGGCTCTGGCAAGACATTCACGCTGGTCGAGCGCATCGTCTTTCTCATTACGCAGAAGGGCGTGTCGCCCGAATCGTTGTTCGTAGTTACTTTTACGGACAAGGCAGCGCGCGAGCTGACGACGCGCATTTCAAATCGTTTAGCCGAGCTGGACATTAAGTTCAACTTGAATGAGATGTACCTCGGAACTTTTCACTCGATTTGCCTGCGGTTGCTGGAGGACTTTCGCGAGTTCACCAGGCTTAAGCGTAGTTTTACGCTGTTTGATCAGTTCGATCAGCAATACTTCCTTTATCAGCGAATTAAGTATTTCCGCGAACTGCCCGACGCGCAGCTCGTCATGGGTGATGACCAGTCGGGCCGCTGGGCGCAATCTGAAAACCTGCTCAAGTGGCTGAACAAGGTCAGCGAAGAAGCGCTTGATGCCGACATGCTGGCCGCCGCCCCTGAATTGGAGATCCGCGCCCTGGCGGCGTGCTTTGCAAAATACCAAGAGTTGCTGCACGAATACAACTGCCTTGATTTTTCCGGCATCCAGTACGAGGCGCTGCAGCTGATGGAAAAACACCCAGAGGTGCTGGCTCAACTGCGCGAGAAGCTGACTTACCTGATGGTGGATGAGTACCAAGACACCAACACCATTCAGGAACGGATTCTGCTGTTACTGGCGGGGCAGCGCAGGAATCTTTGCGTGGTGGGAGACGACGACCAAGGGCTGTACCGCTTTCGCGGAGCCACAATCCGCAACATTCTCGAGTTCCCCGCCCTTTTTCCAGAGGGGCAGTGCAAGCAGGTCAAATTGACGGTCAACTACCGCTCTCACCCGGACATCATAAGCTTCTACAACGAATGGATGCGGGAGCAGATCTGGGAAGATGGCACGCGGGTTTTCCGTTTTGCCAAGCAGATTGTGCCTCGCGAGGATGAGTTCCCCGATGTGCCGGCGACGTTACGCTTGGCCGCCAGCGACGACAACGGGGACAAGGCCAACTGGCACACTGAGGTCTTCGCCTTTCTCAATGGCTTGAAGTCATCCGGTAAGCTTTCTGACTGGAGCCAGGTGGCGTTTCTGTTCCGCTCAGTCAAGAGCGACAAGGTTGTCGCACTGGCGCACTTTTTGGAAACCCATGGTGTTCCCGTCTTCTCTCCTCGTTCGAACATGTTCTTCGAGCGCGAGGAGATCCGCCTAATGATCGGCGCGCTGATATTCCTCTTCCCGCAGTTTCCTAAGGTTCGAGCGTGGGCTGAAGGGGTCACGCTGCCCATTTGGGACTACTACGACCACCAGTGCTTCAAGTCTTTTGCTGATGAACTGCGCAAGCCCGAGAACCAGCCACTGTTAAACTGGGCGCGGCCGCTGGCCAAGCGCCACGCCGCGTTGGCGCAGAATACCGACTACGCTTTCTCGGGTCTGTTCTACCAACTACTACAGTTTCCACTGTTTTCACGCTTCCTATCCGAAGAGGCTGTGCAAGGCGTGGATAAGGGGCGCGCTGCACGCAATCTCGGCACCTTCTCAAAACTGTTGACCAAATTCGAGTATTTGCATTTCGTCAGCGTGCTGAACCCAGAGTACATGGAAAAGAATTTGAGGGACCTGTTCAACCAGTTCCTGCGCTTCCTACTCGACGGCGGCATCGGAGAATACGAAGACGAGGCTGAATATGTGCCTAAGGGCTGCGTTTCGTTTCTGACCATCCACCAGTCCAAAGGGCTTGAATTCCCGGTCGTTATATGTGGTTCGCTGGAGGCTGTGCCGCGCAAGCAATACAGCGAACTGGACGTATTGCTGGAGGACGGTGGCTACCTATCCAAGGATCGTTTCGAGCCGCTGGAGCACATCAAGAACTTCGATTTTTGGCGGTTGTTCTACACCGCTTTCTCGCGCGCGCAGAATCTCTTGGTGCTGGCCGCTCAAGAGAAACAAGGGCGAGGAAAGTCGCCATCAAAATACTTTGAGCGGTTGTTCTACGAACTGCCCAGTTGGCGCGAAGTAGATCTCTCGGCTCTGACCTTTGAGGCTGTCAAGCAGATCAACCTGAAGCGCGAATACTCATTCACCTCGCACATTACCGTGTTCGAGAATTGCGCAGAGCAATACCGTTTCTTTAAGGATCTGGAATTTGCCCCCATCCGCGAGAGCCCAATGCTCTTCGGAACTTTGGTGCACCAGACTATCGAGGATATCCACAAAACCGTTTTGCGCGGAGAGGAAGGCTTGATAAACCTTGATGCGATCAAAGGATGGTTTTCAGCAAATTACGCTATGCTTTCTAAGAAAGAGCGTGTTTATCTCGCGCCCAGTTCGCAGCAGGCTGCTCTGTCGCATGTCGTGCGCTACTACGAGCGAGAGAACGGGAACTGGGATCGTATAAAAGATGCCGAGGTCGAGATTTCACTGGTCAAGGATCAATACATCCTCAAGGGTAGCGTTGACCTTATTCGGGGGGAATGCGACACAGTTGAGATCATCGACTTCAAGTCGGAAAAGAAGCCTGATATGGAAAAGGATCGCAGCCGAATCCAACAGTACCAGCACCAGTTGGAGGTGTACGCCCATCTGGTCGAGGAGCGCACCGGCCAGAAGGTCAGTCGGATGCACCTGTACTACACAGGTGAGGATGGCGGGAACCCTTACGTCTCATTCAGTAAGGACGACCGCGCAATCGGTAAAACCATCGCGCAGTTCGATGACATCGTGGCACGAATCGAGCGGCAGGACTACCAGATTGCGGCGCGCCCGGCCAAGCTATGTCAGAACTGTGACATGCGCGCCTACTGCGAAAATAAAAATTGGAAATTCAGGAAAGACGAAAAATGACAAAAACCAATACCCCTGCGCAAGTTAGCCTGCAATTGGCCACGCCTGACGGCAGTATGACTAACGTTGAGAAATACGATTTTGCGCCGATTAAGGGCTACCCGATGCTGAACTGGCGCGGTAAACGGCCCTTCACTTCGACGCAGTATTATCCCGCGCAATTGAAGGAAGTGCACGGTGAGGAAGTGGATGGCTGGCGGAACAAGATTTTCTGGGGTGACAACCTTCAGGTAATGAGCCACCTACTCAAGAACTTCCGGGGGAAGGTTGATCTGATCTACATCGACCCACCATTTGACTCAAAGGCAGATTACAAGAAACGCATCAGGATCAAAAGCGGTATGGCTGAAGGCGACCAGAGTTCCTTTGAAGAGAAACAGTACGGCGACATCTGGAATAATGACGAGTACCTCCAGTTCCTTTACGAACGCCTAATACTGCTGCGTGAGCTTTTAACGGCCGGCGGTTCAATCTACATCCATTGCGATGCCAACCGTGGGCACTACATCAAGTGCCTAATGGATGAGGTTTTTGGTGCTGAGAATTTTAGAAATGAAATCATATGGAAGCGTACAAGTGCCCGGGCCGACTCAAGCACTTACAACCATGTTCATGACACGGTGTTCTTCTACACCAGGTCCGATAAATTTACTTGGAATAAGCAGTTCACCGAGCACAGTGAGTCGTATCTAAAAAGCAAATACAACAGTGTTGATAAGAACGGAAGAAAGTACCGACTGGATAACATAACCAGTCCGAATCCCAGGCCAAACATGACATATGAATGGAAGGGCTTTCCACCTCCGGCAAATGGCTGGAGATATAGTAAGGAAAAAATGGCCGAATTAGATGCAGAGGGACGTATCTGGTATCCGGACGAAATGACAAAGAGACCTCAACTAATTCGCTACTTGGACGAGTCTGAAGGTCGGCCCCTGGATTCCGTGTGGACGGATATCTTCCCGGTCAACTCGCAAGGGAACGATCGGCTCGATTATCCGACCCAGAAGCCCGTTGCTTTACTGGAGCGCATCATCAAGGCTTCATCGGATACTGGGTCGCTCGTATTTGATTGCTTCATGGGTTCGGGTACGACGCAAGAGGCCGCGATGCGCCTTGGTCGGCGCTTTATTGGCGCAGATATAAATCTGGGTGCGATTCAGACAACAGCAAAGCGGTTGATAGGCGCCGCAGAGGACTTGCGTCAAGACAACCTTGACAATAAGTTCAAGCATTTCACCGGCTTTGAACTTCACAACGTCAATCACTATGACATCTTCCGAAACCCAATTCAGGCGAAGGAACTGCTGATCGAGGCGCTCGAGGTTCAAAAACTGGATTTCAACACCGTATTCGACGGCGAGAAGGACGGGCGCATGGTCAAAATCATGCCCGTCAACCGCATCGCCACACGTGCGGACTTGAACGAGCTGATTGCGGGCTTCGACTACAAGGCTTGGGAGCGCAAGCAGACCGAAAACCCTAACCGACCGGTCGAGAAGATATCTCTCGTCTGTATGGGGCACGAGCCAGACATGGCCGCCCAACTGGAACTCGCCGCAAAGCCTTTCAAGATCGACGTAGAAGTTGTAGACATCCTGCGTGACAA
>CAIZLW010000095.1 GCA_903933915.1 uncultured beta proteobacterium
CGTGCCACCGCCATGGGCGATCGCCTGATCGAGCAGGCTCAGCGCATCACGCAGACTGCCTTCCGCGGCGCGGGCAATCAGCGCAATCGAAGGCGCATCGGATTTGACGTTCTCGGCTGCGAGCACCTCAGTGAGACGGCCACGAATCTGCAGCGGCGGAATCTGTTTGAGCCCGAACTGCAGACAACGCGACAGCACGGTCACCGGGATCTTCTGCGGATCGGTGGTTGCGAGTATGAATTTGACATGCCCCGGCGGCTCTTCCAGCGTCTTCAGCATCGCATTGAATGCCGATCGCGAAAGCATGTGCACTTCATCGATGATGTAGACCTTGTAGCGGCCGCTGGTCGGCGCATACAGCGCGTTCTCCAGCAATTCGCGCATGTTGTCGACCTGGGTGTTCGATGCGGCATCCAGCTCGATCAGGTCAATAAAGCGGCCGGCATCGATTTCGGTGCAGGCCCCGCATTTGCCGCAGGGTGTATCGGTGACGCCAGTTTCACAGTTCAGCGATTTTGCGAGAATCCGCGCCAATGTGGTTTTGCCCACGCCGCGGGTGCCGGTGAACAGATAGGCGTGATGCAGGCGTTGCTGGCGCAGCGCATTGGTGAGCGCGCGCACGACATGTTCCTGGCCGACCAGTTCGGTAAAGCTGCGGGGGCGCCACTTGCGGGCTAGGACCTGGGTCACGGCGTCTCTGGGAATGGTTCGGTAATGGCAGAAGGCTGCTATTTTAGCCGCAAAGCCGGGGCGCGTTGCTGCAAGCGGCTACGGGAACCAGTACAGCAGACGCAGCTGGTGAAAATTGACCCCGTCGTTGGGATCTTTGATATTGGCGTTGGACAGATGCTGATAGCGGTAGCTCAGGTCGTAGGCGCCGCGCACGCCGAAGCGGTAGCCAAAGCCGAGATGTTCGCCAAACTGGAACGTACTACCGAAGCGTTTGTCCCCGAGCTTGGTAGAAGAAAGCCAGTGAGCGCCAATACCGCCCTCAAGGTACGCCCCCCGGAGGCCATCGGCCTGGAGCCTGAACACCGGTGTCAGTCCGATTTCAGTCAGGCTTGCAGGACTGTCGGGAGCCAGTTCACGTTCCCAGCGGGCCGCGGATAAATCCCAGTGTCCGCCGAGATGCCAGCCATTGCCCTGCACCCAGCGTTTTGACCACTGCCACTGGACCGCGACGCGCGCCATGTCGGTGCGATCAGCCTGCCCGGTTTCCAGCGCCATGCCATCGACCGCGCAGGCCGGCGCCGCCAGCATCGCGGCCAGCACACTACCGATCACGTTCAGCGTGATTTTTTTTGCTGGTATCACAACTGACAACGGCCGTCGCAACCGTTCCGCCCTGTTACAGAATTGGGGTGGCGAGCCTAACCCCCGGCACTCGCATTAAATAGCTGTGGCTGCTTCCTTCCGGACCTGACCAGGTTCACTACCATGCGATGCGGGGAGGCCCGCCGTAAGAAAGTAGTAAGTATGCACGCTAAAAAGGCTTTTTGCCATCATTCCAGGCCCATGTCTTCTTTACAAGACACCACGATAATGATTTTATTGCACACTAATATTGCTGCAGTGTCACAGTGTCAGTTATCTCACTGAATGACCGCGACAGCGAACACAATACGTTGGACCACACCCTGCGGAGGAGCAGCATGTCGACCACAACATCCGGAACCATTGAATCCGTCCTGCAAGAGCACCGCGTGTTTCCGCCGAACGCGAAGCTTGTCGCGCAGGCCAATATCTCCGGCATGGATGCCTACCGCGCGATGTGCGCGGAAGCTGAAAAGGACTACACCGGCTTCTGGGCCAAACTGGCACGCGAACACCTGATCTGGAAAACCCCGTTCACCCAGGTGCTCGATGAAAGCAAGCCTCCGTTCTTCCGCTGGTTTGCCGACGGCACCCTCAACGCGTCGTACAACTGCCTGGACCGTCACCTGAAGACCCAGCCGGACAAGACCGCGGTCATCTTCGAAGCCGATGACGGCAAAATCACCAGGGCGACCTACCGCGACCTTTATACGCGGACCTGCAAGATGGCCAACGGCCTCAAATCGCTGGGTATCAAAAAAAGCGATCGCGTCATCATTTATCTGCCGATGTCGATTGAGGCCATCGTCGCCATGCAGGCCTGCGCCCGCATCGGCGCCATTCATTCGGTGGTGTTCGGCGGGTTTTCAGCGAAAAGCATTCACGAACGCATCATCGACGCCGGTGCAGTCGCCGTAATCACTGCCGACGAGCAGATGCGCGGCGGCAAAGCCATACCGCTCAAAGTCGCGGTGGATGATGCACTGGCGCTGGGTGGCTGCGACACCATCAAATCCGTGGTGACGTACAAACGCTCCGGTGCAGCAGTCAACTGGAATCCGAAAGTCGACGTCTGGCTGCACGACCTGCTCAAGGACCAACCCGAACATTGCGAACCGGAATGGGTCGATGCCGAGCATCCGCTGTTCATCCTCTACACCTCGGGCTCAACGGGGCAACCCAAAGGCATTCAGCACTCCACCGGCGGCTATCTGCTGTGGACCGTGCTGACCATGAAATGGACGTTCGATCACAAGCCGACGGATGTGTTCTGGTGTACCGCCGACGTCGGCTGGGTCACCGGCCACTCCTATGTCTGCTACGGCCCTCTGGCCTGCGGCGGCACTGAAATCGTTTTTGAGGGTGTGCCGACCTACCCTGACGCCGGCCGGTTCTGGAAAACCATTCAGGACCACAAGGTCACAGTGTTCTACACCGCACCGACGGCGATCCGCTCGCTGATCAAGGCCGGCGGCGACCTGCCGAAGAAATACGATCTGTCGAGCCTGCGCATCCTTGGCACGGTCGGGGAACCGATCAATCCCGAAGCCTGGATGTGGT
The DNA here is from genome assembly GCA_903933915.1 of uncultured beta proteobacterium. Lineage (GTDB taxonomy): Bacteria > Pseudomonadota > Gammaproteobacteria > Burkholderiales > SG8-41. The sequence continues at coordinate 2,875 of CAIZLW010000095.1, forward strand.
ACCACGAAACCGTCGGCGGTGGCCGCTGCCCCATCGTCGATACCTGGTGGCAGACTGAAACCGGCGGCCACATGATCACGCCGCTGCCCGGCGCCACACCGACCAAACCCGGCTCCGCCACACTGCCGCTGCCCGGCATCATCGCCGACATCGTTGACGAGACCGGACATTCGGTCGGCAAAGGCAAAGGGGGCATCCTGGTCATCAAAAAGCCATGGCCGTCGATGCTGCGCACCATCTGGGGGGACCCGGAGCGCTTCAAGAAAACCTATTTCCCCGAGGATTTTCAGGGCAAATATTACCTCGCCGGCGATGGCGCCACCTACGATGAGGACGGCTACATCCGCATCATGGGTCGTATCGATGACGTGCTCAATGTCTCCGGCCACCGACTGGGCACCATGGAGATTGAATCAGCGCTGGTCGCCAACAGTGCACTGGTTGCCGAAGCCGCGGTGGTGGGCCGCCCCGATGACCTGACCGGGGAAGCCGTCGTTGCCTTTGTCGTGCTCAAGCAGGCGCGTCCGGAAGGCGAAGCCGCAAAACGTATGGTCAAGGAACTGCAGGATTGGGTCAGCAAGGAAATCGGCCCGATCGCCAAGCCGCGGGACATCCGCTTCGGCGACAACCTGCCCAAGACCCGTTCCGGCAAGATCATGCGCCGACTGCTGCGCTCGATCGCCAAGGACGAGGAAATCACCCAGGACATATCCACGCTCGAAAATCCCGCCATCCTCGAGCAGCTGAAGCAGCCGCAGAAATAACCACGGCAATGTCCGGCGGGCGGCGGCCGCCGCAATGATCAGACCCACCCTCAAGGGACAGCGCCTCGTGGCGCTGTTTCTGCTGGGCAGCCTGCTGTTCAACTATCCGCTGCTGTCGTTGTTTGCAAGCGACTCGCGGTTATGGGGCATCCCGCTGGTCTATGTGTACCTGTTCGTCGCATGGGCCGCACTGATCGGCGCCATGGCGCTGATCATCGAACGCCGGGATCAATAAACAATGCTCACCGGCGTGCTGATTGTCGTCATTTCATTCGCCTACGTCGGCCTGCTCTTCGCCATCGCCTATTACGGCGACAAACGCGCCGATGCCGGCCGCAGCATCATCGCCAACCCGTATATCTACACGCTGTCGCTGGCGGTGTACTGCACGTCATGGACGTTTTACGGCAGCGTCGGGCGCGCCGCGACCAGCGGCATCGGCTTCCTGCCGATCTATCTTGGCCCGACGCTGATGGCCGCGCTGTGGTGGTATGTACTGCTGAAAATGGTGCGCATCAGCAAAGCACATCGCATCACCTCCATCGCCGACTTCATTGCCTCGCGTTACGGCAAAAGCCATCTGCTGGGCGGACTGGTCACCATCATTGCCGTCCTCGGCATCGTCCCCTACATCGCACTGCAGCTCAAAGCCATCTCGGCCAGCTTCACCACCATCCTGCAGTATCCGGACACGCTGGTCTCCATCACATCGGAGACCATGCCGTTTCTGCAGGACAACACCTTCTATGTGGCGATGCTGCTTGCGACATTCACCATCCTGTTCGGCACCCGCCATCTTGATGCGACCGAACGCCATGAAGGCCTGGTCGCGGCGATTGCTTTTGAGTCCGTGGTCAAACTGGTCGCCTTTATCGCCGTCGGTATATTTGTGACCTTCGGCATGTACGACGGCTTCGACGACCTGTTCAGAAAAGCGGCCGCAGTGACTGAACTCAACGCATTGCTGGTCCAGGGCGGTGCGGGCGGCAACTACACCACCTGGGCGTCGCTGACGGTGCTGTCGATGCTGGCAATCATCCTGCTGCCGCGCCAGTTCCAGGTGGCCGTCGTGGAAAACGTCAACGAACGCCATCTCAACAAGGCGATCTGGCTGTTTCCACTGTATCTGTTCGCCATCAATATTTTTGTCCTGCCCATTGCGCTCGGCGGCATGATGCATTTTCCCGCCGGCACGGTGGACGCCGACACCTTCGTGCTGACGCTGCCGCTGTCCGAACAGAAAACCTGGCTCGCGCTGCTTGCCTTCGTCGGCGGCCTTTCTGCCGCAACAGGCATGGTAATCGTCGAGACCATTGCACTGTCGACCATGGTCTGCAACGACCTGGTCATGCCCATCCTGCTGCGCTGGAAATTCCTGCGCCTGACCGAACGCGCCGACCTGTCAAACCTGCTGCTGGCCATCCGCCGCTCAGCCATCGTGTTCGTGATGGTGCTGGGTTATGTTTATTTCTACCTTGCCGGTGAAGCCTATGCGCTGGTTTCCATCGGGCTGATTTCATTTTCCGCAGTGGCGCAGTTCGCACCGGCCATGCTCGGCGGACTGTTCTGGAAAGGCGGCACGCGCCTCGGCGCGTTGTTCGGATTGAGCGCCGGGTTCCTGATCTGGCTGTATTCGCTGCTGCTGCCTTCGTTTGCCAAATCCGGCTGGCTGCCGATCACCTTTCTCACCGAGGGCATCCTCGGCATTGACCTGCTCAAACCGCAGCAGTTGTTAGGTCTTCAAGGCATGGATGAAATCTCTCACTGCCTGTTCTGGAGCATGATCGCCAACGTCGGTCTTTATGTCGGCGTATCCCTGTGGCGGCGTCCGACCGCAGCTGAGCACAGCCAGGCCAACCTGTTTGTCGACGTGCTGCGGCATGTGGCCGCCGGCAGCGGCTCGCGCTTCTGGCGCGGCAGCGCCACGGTGGCCGATTTGCAGACCCTGCTCGGCCGTTTTATCGGACCCGAGCGTGCCAATGAATCGTTTGCAGCCTACGCCCGCAGCCAGGGCATCAACGGCGTGGAGCAGCTGACTGCGAATGCGGTGCTGGTGCATTACGTCGAATCACAGATCGCCGGCGCCATCGGCAGTGCGTCAGCGCGCGACATGGTGGCATCGGTGGTTGTCGAGGAACCATTGGCCCTCGAGGAAGTGATGACCATTATCGACGAGGCTTCGCAGGCGCTGGCCTACAGCCGTCAGCTCGAGCAAAAATCGCGCGAGCTTGAAGCGGCGACCAACGAACTGCGCAGCGCCAATCAGCGCCTGCAGGAGCTCGACCGCCTGAAGGACGATTTCATTTCCACCGTCACCCATGAACTGCGCACGCCGCTGACGTCAATCCGTGCCTTTTCCGAAATCCTCACTGACAATCCGCAGCTCGAATCCAATCAACGGGTCAAATTTCTCGGCATCATCACCCGCGAATCCGAACGGCTGACCCGCCTGATCAACCAGGTGCTCGACCTCGCCAAGATCGAATCCGGCGCTGCCGAATGGCATCCCAGCGCAATCGACATGCACGAAGTGATTGAAGACGCCACCACCGCCTTGAGCCAGATTTACAAGGAGCGTGGCATCCAGCTGACGACGGACCTGCCGGACGGCCTGCCGGTGGTCTACGCCGACCGCGACCGCATTTTCCAGGTGGTGCTGAACCTGCTGTCAAACGCCGCCAATTTCTGCGACAAGCCGGAAAGCAAAGTTCATGTGTCGGTCATCCAGGAAGATACCGCTCTGCGCATTGAAATCACTGACAACGGCATCGGCATCAGCGCGACCGACCAGAACATCATTTTCGAAAAATTCCGTCAGGTCAGCGACGCCATGGCGGGCAAACCCAAAGGCAGCGGTTTGGGACTCGCCATTTCCCGGGAAATCGTGCAGCACTACAAGGGACGCCTGTGGGTGGTGAGCACCCCGGGACTGGGCTCGACCTTCGCATTCACGCTGCCGCTGCCGCGCAGCAAATTGGCTTTCCTCGCTGCCTGACCGTCATGCCCGTGCATGCACTGATCGTCGAAGACGAAGAAAGCATCCTGCTGTCTCTGGAGTTCCTGCTGACCGAGGAAGGTTATAGCGTCGTCACCGCACAGGACGGCGCCGCCGCGCTTAACGCTGCCGCAGCCCAGACACCAGATTTGGTTCTGCTCGACGTCATGCTGCCGCA
>CAIZLW010000096.1 GCA_903933915.1 uncultured beta proteobacterium
CTCATCGTACTTCTCTGAAAGACCCGACATGCGCATTACTGCCGTCGAAGCCATCGCCATCGACATTCCGCTGAGCAAAAATTTCGGCGGCTCAACCTACAGCGTGCTCAAACGTTCCACCGTGATCACCCGGCTGCGCACCGCTGACGGTCTGGTCAGCGAGGTTTACAACGGCGACAACCGCGCTCACGGCCCCCAGATCGCGCATCTGGTGACCAACGATTTATTTAATGTAATCAAAGGCTTGTCAATATACGAGCGGGAGCTCGCGTGGCAACGCATGTTCGCGCTGACGCATTCCGCGAGTGACAAAAAGCTGCTGCTCGAAGCCATCGCCTGCATGGACTGCGCGATCTGGGACCTCACCGGCAAAGCCCTCGGTAAATCCGTGCGCGAACTGATCGGCGGTTACACCGACCGCTTGCCGATCATTTCCATCGGCGGCTATTACATGCCGGGCAAGACCCACGCCGACATCGGCCGCGAAGTCGAGTCGTACCAAGATGCCGGCATGGCCGGCTGCAAATTCAAGGTCGGCGGCCTGTCGCCGGAAGAAGATGCGCAGCGCGTCGCCGTCGCACGCAAGGCCGTCGGTGACGACTTCATTCTGTGTGTCGATGCCAACCGCGGCTGGGCCGCCGAGGACGCGATCCGTTTCGCGCGACTGGTCGAGCCGTACAACATCCGCTGGTTTGAAGAACCCTGCCACTGGTACGACGATGCCGCGCAGATGGCGCGGGTGCGTCAGTCGATACCCATGCCGGTCACTGCAGGCCAGAGCGAGATTACCAGTCACGCAATTCGCCGGCTGATTGATGCGCGTGCAATCGACCTCATCAACTACGACGCTTCGGAGGGCGGCGGCGTCACCGACTGGCTGCGCGCCGCCGGCATGGCCGCCGCGGCCGGGCTGTCGATGGCGCACCATGAGGAAGCGCAGATCGCCAGCCACCTGCTCGCCGCGGTACCCCACGGCACCTACGCCGAATGTTTCGCCGATCCGCAGCGCGATCCGGTGTGGCAGCAGATGTGGGTGAACCGGCCCGCGATCAAAGATGGAACAATGATGGTCGCAACAGGCACGGGCTTCGGCATCGAGCTGGACCCGGACATGGTGCATCGATTCCGCAGCAACTGAATCGGCGCACAAACCTTAGTAAGGAAAGATGATGATCCGTTTACCCGCTTTTCGGCCGCGGCTGCTTGAAATGTACGGCGAGTACACCGCCGCCCGCCTGCGCGCCGACATCCTCTCCGGCATCACCGTCGGCATCCTCGCCCTGCCGCTGGCAATCGCCTTTGCCATCGCCTCCGGCATGACGCCGGAGTCCGGCATCTACACCGCGATCATTGCCGGCTTCATCATTTCCGCGCTTGGCGGATCGCGGGTGCAGATCGGCGGACCCACCGGCGCTTTTATCGTCATTGTCTACGGCATCGTTGTCAATTATGGTGTCGCCAACCTGCTGATCTGCACGCTGATGGCCGGTGTGATGCTGTTGGCAATGGGCCTGCTGCGCATGGGCACCTGGATCCGTTTCATTCCGGTTTCGGTGATCAGCGGCTTCACCAAGGGCATCGCGGTGCTGATCCTGCTATCGCAGTTCAAGGATTTCCTCGGACTCACTACGGAAAAACTGCCGGCGGAATTTTTCGCCCAGATCAAGGTGCTGTGGCATGCGCTGCACACCATCAGCTGGCCAACGGTCGGGCTGAGCCTCGCCTGCCTGATCCTGATCCTCACGTGGCCGAAAAAATGGCGCGTCGTGCCCAGCCCGATCGTCGCCCTGGTGTTCGGCACGCTGGCCGTTACAATTCTCGGACTGCCGGTGGAAACCATCGGCAGCAAATTCGGCGGCATCCCGCAGTCACTGCCGGGATTCGCTTTCCCGGAACTGTCGCTGGAGACGCTACGCCACCTGGTGTCGCCGGCAATCGCCATCGCGCTGCTCGGCGCCATCGAATCGCTGCTGTCAGCCACTGTCGCCGACAACATGATCGACGACCGCCACAATCCCAACCAGGAACTGATCGCCCAGGGCATCGCCAACATCGTCGCCCCGCTGTTCGGCGGCTTCTGCGCCACCGGCGCCATCGCCCGCACCAGCACCAATGTGCGCATGGGCGCCTTCGGTCCGCTCGCCGGCATCGTCCACGCGCTGACACTACTGGTGGTGATCCTGGTCGCAGCGCCGCTGGCCAAACACGTACCGCTGGCGGCACTGTCCGCCATCCTCGTGGTGGTCGCCTGGAATATGGGCGAATGGAGCCAGTTCACCGAGATGCGCCGCTACACCATGAACTACCGCGCCATCCTGATTGCCACCTTCGTGCTCACCGTGGCCTTCGATCTGACAGTTGCGGTAGAGGTCGGCATGGTGATGGCCGCGCTGTTTTTCATTACCCGGGTTTCTTCGCTGACTGACATTGTCGACGACGGCCCCGACACCATCGCCGGTGACCGCGTACGCTCCTACGAACTGTTCGGCTCGCTGTTTTTCGGCTCGGCCAACCGCATTGAACCGCTGCTGGAACGCGCCGACCCGGCCGATCCGGCGCGGGTCATCGTCCTCGACATGCAGAAAGCGCTCAACGTCGACACCACCGGCCTCGACATTCTGGAAACGCTGCGCCGCAAGATGAAAAAAAACGGCAAGACGCTGATCATTACCGGCGCAGGTCCGCAGCCGCTGTCGCTGTTCAAACGTTCCGGATTCGCGGACAAACTGGGCTCAGACCACCTGCTGCCGCATCGCGCCAGCGGCATTGCGCGTGCGCGTGAAATTGCCGGGGGGGTGAGTGATGCCGGTGAATGAGCCCATTTCCAGGCATCTGGTCGTGCGCGGTCGCGTGCAGGGCGTGGGCTACCGCAACTATATCGAGTACAAGGCCGGCCTGTTGAACGTCAAAGGCTGGGTGCGCAATCGTCTCGACGGCAGTGTCGAAGCGGTTGTTTACGGCAGCGCCGAAGCGGTTGCCGAAATCATCGAATGCGCGAAACGCGGACCGCGCGCTGCCGAGGTCACCGTCGTTGAAGTCAGTGATGGTGAAGGCCGGCACGAACAGTTTGTCGTGCGCCCCACAGAATAACCATTTAAAAACAATTATTTACATTACTTCGTCGGCGCGGGCGCACCACGATGGATGGCGGCCGCACGTGCCGCGAGTTTTTCCGCCTCAGCTTTTCGACCCAGCGCATCCAGTACCTGCGCCAGATTGTTCAGCGTGTGCGCAACGCTGGGATTATTAGGGCCCAGCGTTTTTTCCTTCATCGCCAGTGCGCGCCGCAGCACCGGTTCGGCATCGGCATAACGTTCCTGGGCCTGCAGCACCGAGCCGAGATTGTTCAGGCTGGCTGCGGTTTTCGGATCCTCGCCATAGGTTTTCTCGAAAATCGCCAGCACGCGGCGGTGCAGCTTTTCCGCTTCGGCATATTTTTTCTGCGCCTGCACCACATCGGCCAGGTTGTTGAGCAGGATGCCCACCGAAGGCGCGCGCGGTCCGAGGGCTTTTTCGCGCATCGCCAGCGCACGGCGCAACTCCTTTTCCGATTCGGGATAACGCTGCGCGAAACGCAGCACCAGACCCAGCGTCGCGATGCTCTGGTCGAGCGGGCGACTGCTGCGACCGAAGCTGCGCTCAGCTTCAGCAATAGCCTCGCGCGCGAACAGTTCTGCCTGCTCGACGCTGCCGCGCTGCAGATGCAGGTTGGCCTGTTCGATCAGTATTTTCCACTCGGCCTCGCCGGCAGCCGCCGGCGCGGACCACAGCAGCACCAGCAGGGCAAGCGCACGACCAAAACTACTCGGCACCGCCCTGCTCGACATTATTGCCATAGACGACTTTGACATTCTCCGGGCGCAGCCACTCCGACAGCGAACGGATCAGATCTTCGTTGATGTTGACCTGCCACGCCGGCCCCAGCTTGACCTCGCAGCGTGCGCCGTTGCTCGAATACTCCACGGCCACCGGACAGGAACCCTGGCGGTGCGGCGCCAGCAATTCCTTCAGTTTGTTGCCCGAGGACTGGCCGTTGCAGATCAGTTTGATACCGCGGGCATAACGGTTGCGCGCCTCATTCAGGTCGAGGATGTTCAGCGCCTCCAGCCGCAGCGAGTTGTCGCTGGCACTGTTTTCCGATTCCGCTTCCGCGCTGCGGTAGCGCTGGCGGCCGCGGATTTCCATCACCAGTAGTTCGTCCTCGCGCAGCTTGTGGCGAAAACGGTCAAAGGCCTCGCGAAACACCACGATCTCGTGTTTGCCGGTGTCATCGGCGAGCAACACGATGCCCATGCGGCCGCTGGCGGTGTTCTGCACGCGCACCGACAGCACCACGCCGGCGACACTCACGGAACGGCCGGCGATGTCGCTGGCGGTCTGCAGTTCACCCAGCTTGCGCGCCACCATCATCCGCACTTCATCGCGGTAGACGTTGAACAGGTGGTCGCTGCGGTAATACCCCAGCGCCAGTTTTTCGTTCTGCAGCAGTTCCTTCTTGCTCCAGCGCGGCACATTCGTCGGCGCCACTACACGGGGCGCATCGACCGCATCACCGAACAAACTGTTCTGCGACGCAGACCGGCTCGCCTGATCGGCAGATTCCAGCGCGAGGCCGACGCAGGCGATCAGTTCGGCACGGTTGTCGTTGACGCTGTCGAAGGCGCCGGCACGCACCAGCGATTCGACCACGCGGCGGTTGACCAGTCGCTTGTCGACACGGTGGCAGAAATCGAACAGATCCCTGAACGGCCCGCTGGCCTCGCGCACCTCGACGATATGGTTGATCGCGCCCTCGCCGGTGCCCTTGACGCCGCCGAGTCCGTAGCGGATGCGTTTCCCGTCGATCGGCGCGAAACGGTAACCGCCGGCATTGACGTCGGGCGCCAGCACTTCCAGCCGGTTCTCCCGCGCATCGTCGACCAGCTGCTGCACCTTGTCGGTGTCGTTCATCACCGCCGACATGTTGGCCGCCATGAACGCGGCCGGATGGTGCGCCTTCATGTACGCCGTCTGGTAGGCCACCAGCGCGTACGCCGCGGCATGCGACTTGTTGAAGCCGTAACCGGCGAACTTCTCCATCAGGTCGAACAGTTCGTCGGCCTTGCGCTGGTCCAGCCCGTTTTTCGCAGCGCCCTCGCGGAACAGGCCGCGATGTTCGGCCATTTCCTCGGCCTTTTTCTTGCCCATCGCGCGGCGCAGCAGATCGGCGCCGCCGAGGCTGTAGCCGCCGATGATCTGCGCCATCTGCATCACCTGCTCCTGGTAGACCATGATGGCGTAGGTCTCGGAGAGGATGCTTTCGACACGCGGGTCGGGATAACTGAAGCGTTTGCCGTGTTTTCGCGCGCAGAATTCCGGGATCAACTCCATCGGCCCCGGTCGGTACAGCGCGACCAGCGCGATAATGTCGCCAAAGCGGTCCGGCTTGGCGCTTTTCAGCATGTCGCGCATGCCGCGCGATTCAAACTGGAACACAGCCGAAGTGTTGGCCTTGGCGAAAATATCGTATGCCGCCCTGTCATCGAGCGGCAGTTTTTCCAGCTGCAGTGTCGACGCCGGATCGAGCTGGCGGATGTAGCGGATCGTCCAGTCGAGGATGGTCAGCGTGGTCAGGCCGAGGAAGTCGAACTTCACCAGGCCGATGGATTCGACGTCATCCTTGTCGAACTGGCTGACCGCCGAGTTCGATGCATCGGCGACATACAAGGGGCAGAAATCGGTGAGTTTCCCCGGCGCGATCAACACGCCGCCGGCATGCATGCCGACATTCCGCGTAAGACCCTCGAGCGTGCCGGCCAGTTCCAGCAGCTCGGCGACCTCCTCTTCGTTTTTCTCGCGCTCGGCCAGCTGCGGCTCCATTTTGCGCGCCTCGGCCAGGGTGATCAGCTTGCCCGGCTGGAACGGGATCAGCTTGGCCAGTTGGTCGCAGAAGTTGTAACCGAGATCAAGCACGCGGCCGACGTCGCGCACCACGGCCTTTGCCGCCATGGTGCCGAAGGTGGCGATCTGCGACACCGAGTCTTCGCCATAACGCGCCTTGACGTAATCGATGACGCGGTCGCGGCCCTCCTGGCAGAAGTCGATATCGAAGTCAGGCATCGATACCCGCTCCGGATTGAGGAAGCGTTCAAACAGCAGGTTGTAACGCAGCGGATCGAGGTCGGTAATGCCCAGGCTGTACGCCACCAGCGAACCGGCCCCCGAACCGCGCCCGGGGCCGACGGGAACACCGTTGTTCTTGGCCCAGTTGATGAAGTCAGCGACGATCAGGAAGTAACCGGGAAAGCCCATCTGCATGATGGTTCTGGTTTCGAATTCCAGCCGCTCGCGGTAAGCGGGCTCCTGCTTCGCGCGTTCGGCGGCATCCGGATACAGTTCGGCCAGGCGCACGACCAATCCGTCGCCGGCGCAAGCACGCAGATGCTCCTCCAGGCTGACACCCTCGGGCGTCGGAAAGTGCGGCAGGCGGCTTTTGCCCAGCGTCAGGCCCAGCGTGCAGCGCTTGGCGATCTCCACCGAGTTCTCCAGCACTTCCGGCACATCGGCAAACAGCGCCGCCATCTCGGCCTGGGTCTTGAAATACTGTTCGGTGCTGAAACGCCGCGGACGGCGCTGGTCGGAAAGGATATAGCCCTCGGAAATACACACCCGCGCTTCATGCGCGCGGTATTCATCGGGCTTGAGAAACTGCACCGGGTGCGTCGCCACCGCCGGCAAACCCAGTTCACCGGCCAACTGCAACGCGCGACCGACATGGATTTCCACCGGCACCGATGCCGCGCCGACGGTCATCGCCTGCGGACCCAAGCGCTGCACTTCGAGATAAAACCGCCCGGGGAACAGCCGCGACCAGTCCTGCGCCAGCCGGCGCGCATTGTCATCCTGCCCCGCAACCAGCGCCTGGCCGACATCGCCCTGATGTGCACCGGACAGCGCAATCAGACCGCCGGTGCCGATCTCGTCGAACCACGACTTCATCACCTCGGCACGGCCGCGATACTGGTTGCTGCGGTAGGCCCGGGTCAGCATTTCGCAAAGGCGCAGGTAACCCTCGTTGTTCTGCGCCAGCAGTAATACGCGAAACGGGTTGTCGCGATCAGCCTCGTTGCTCAACAACAGGTCGCAGCCAATGACCGGTTTGACGCCTTCGCCACGCGCCGCCTGATAGAACTTGACCATGCCAAAGACGTTGCCGAGGTCGGTCAGTGCCAGTGCCGGCATGCCGTCGGCTTTCGCCGCAGCTACTGCGTCGTCGATGCGCACAATGCCATCGACGATGGAATATTCGCTGTGAAGGCGGAGGTGAACGAACGACGGTTGCATAGCGCGCTATTTTACGGTGTGCCGACGCCGGGATTAATGCGTGCGGACAGGTTTGTTTTACACCAATAAAATCCGCCACATAGCGGGGCCTGTTGCGTACGTTATGGGCAGCAAGCCGCAGCAGGCGCCGGCCGGACGGCCGAATCGCCGCGGAAATACCGCATAATGCCGCGCACACTGAACGAGCATGACCCGATGAAACCCAATCACCCGACCTTTCACCAGTTAAACGGCCTGCGCTACCACGTACGCACCTGGGGCGAACCTTCGGCGCCACCGCTGTTCCTGCTGCACGGCTGGATGGACGCTTCGGCCTCGTTCCAGTTTGTCGTCGATGCACTGCAGCGCGACTGGCATGTCATTGCCCCCGACTGGCGTGGTTGCGGCCTGTCCGGATGGGCCACCAACGGTTACTGGTTTCCCGATTACTACGGCGACCTTGAAGCCTTGCTCAATATCTACACGCCGGAAACGCCGGCGCGGCTGGTGGGACACAGCATGGGCGGCGTGATCGCCTGCACTTATGCCGGTCTGCGCCCGCTACGGGTGGCGCAGGTGATGTCGTTTGAGGGGTTTGGCCTGGCGCGGACGAGTCCGGACGAGGCGCCCGCACGTTATCGCCGCTGGCTCGATGAAATGGCCGAAGAGCCCCGCTTCAGGATCTACGGCTCCTTCGATGCTCTGGCGGCCCGGCTGCAAAGCGACAATCCGCGGCTGACCCCGGAAAAGGCGCAGTTCATCGCCCGCGCCTGGGCGCATGAAACTGCAACCGACAAGATTGAACTGCTGCACGACCCACTCCACAAACGCACGAATCCGGTGCTGTTCAGGATGGAAGAACTGATTGCGTGCTGGCGACAATGCAAGGCGCCGACCCAGTGGGTGTTTGCGCGGGATTCAAAAGGCACGGGTTATCTGAAGGACAGCCCGGAACAGCTGGCCGAACGCAAAAATGCATTCAGCGATTATCGGGAAGCGTGGATCGAAGACGCCGGACACATGATGCACCACGATCAGCCGGCGGCCGTGGCGCGCCTGATTGAAGAATTTATTGCATGAACGAACTAGAGTTGATGCGGGAGTTGATGTGCGAGTGATGCGTCATTCAGTCCGGGGCACTGATGCACCCCGGACGATGCAGGTCAGTCCTGCAGGATATTCGGGTAGGCAAATCCGGCGGTCAGCAAAAATAAGAACACCTTGCCGACGAATCCCAACCTCTCCGATCCATTCATATCCTTGAACTTCTTGCTCGGCACCGCCGCACTCCCCTGCGCAGCCTGGGTTTTCTTAGACATGGAAAAACTCCTGTAGTTAAGGTTTTATAAATAACAGTCAAACGAATCCGCCGCGTAACGCCAGCCCGGCAATCGCCGGAACCGCGGGAGCAAGCCGCCCGCAAACGAATTCGCTTTTCATACGTTGCACCCTCTGCCGTGAAGCTTGTGTGAAGATCCATACCCTAGGCCGCATCGCCAGCGCGCCAGCCAGAACCGGTCATCTGCGCTAAATTGCTGTAAACAATAAGAATTTTTGATGGATCAAGGACCAAAGCCGCTAGACAAAGCAAACCGCTTCCCTTAGATTGAAGGGCCCGATCATGCGCCGCCACGCCGCTGCCCATGGCCCGGCTGTTCAACAAACCGCTACAGGAGATTTCCCCATGTTTCGCTTCAAGCACCTGGTGGCTGCCGCAGCCGCCGCAAGCCTGTTCACCGCGCCCGCACAGGCACAGGAACTCACCGGCACGCTGAAAAAAATCAAGGACACCGGCACCATCACCATCGGCCATCGCGAGGCATCGATCCCGTTCTCCTACCTCGATGAAAAGCAGCAGCCGGTCGGCTACGCGATGGATCTGTGCATGAAGGTGGTCGACGCGGTCAAAGCCGAGCTGAAGATGCCCAATCTCAAGATCACGCTGCAGCCGGTCACTTCGGCCAACCGCATTCCGCTGCTGCAGAACGGCACCATCGACATCGAATGCGGCTCCACCACCAACTCGGTCGAACGCCAGAAACAGGTCGCCTTCGGCCCGACTTACTTCGTCATCAACGTGTCAGCCGTGGTCAAAAAAGCCTCGGGCATCAAGACCATGGCCGAACTCAACGGCAAAGCCATCTCCACCACCTCGGGCACCACTGCCGTGCCACTGCTGAAAAAATACGAAAAAACCGCCAACATTGACGTCAAGGAAATCTACGGCAAGGATCACGCCGAATCGATGCAGTTGCTCACCACCGACCGTGTTTCGGCCTTCGTCATGGATGACATCCTGCTGGCCGGACAGGTTGCCAACCAGCCGAACCCCGGTGACTACGTGATCTTCTCCGAATCCCTGCGCACCGAACCCTACGGCATGATGCTGCGACGTGAAGACCCGCAGTTCAAGGCGCTGGTCGACCGCGCCGTCGGCGCGGTTTACAAGTCCGGCGAGATCGAAAAAATATTCAGCAAATGGTTTGCCAGCGCGATTCCGCCACGCGGCGTGAATCTTCATTTCCAGATCACCCCCGCCATCCGGGAAGCGTTCAAGAATCCCAACGACCGCGGCGTGCAATAAGCGCCATGGGCAGCCAGCCGGCAACCCGGGCCTTTCCGGCGCGCCGGCTTTTTTTCGGAATCGCTGACACGTGAACTACCACTGGAACTGGGGCGTATTTTTCCAGGAGACGCCGGAAGGCGGCACCTTCTACTGGGAAATCCTGCTGTCGGGCCTGGGCTGGACGCTCGCAGTCTCCGTCGTGGCGTGGCTGATCGCGATGATCGCCGGATCGGTCATCGGTACCATGCGCACCACCCCAAGCCACTGGCTCACCGCCATCGGCCATTGCTGGGTCGAACTGTTCCGCAACATCCCGCTGCTGGTGCAGATGTTCCTGTGGTATTTCGTGATCCCGGAGTTCGTGCCGCCGCTGAAGCGCTGGATGGTGTCCACGGAACCGGTCTATGCCCAGTTCATTTCTGCAGTGCTGTGCCTCGGATTGTTCACCTCGGCGCGCATCGCCGAGCAGGTACGCGCCGGCATCCAGTCACTGCCGCGCGGGCAGCACCTCGCCGGCATGGCGCTGGGCCTGACGCCTCTGCAGACCTACCGCCACATCCTGCTGCCCGAGGCGTTCCGCATCATCATCCCGCCGCTGACCAGCGAAACCATGAACCTGATCAAGAACTCCTCGATCGCGCTGACCATCGGCCTCGCTGAACTGACCTTCCGTGCGCGCGAGCTGGGCGAATACACCTTCAGCTTTTTCGAAGCCTTCACCGCGGCCACTCTGGTCTACATCATCATCGCGATGTCGGCCAACCGGGTGATGGCGCGGGTGGAACGGGGGGTAGCCGTGCCCGGCCTGATCGCGATGGGTGGCAAGTAACACCATGGGATTCGACGTCTCGATCATCACCAACGCCCTGCCCTATCTGTGGAAAGGATTTCTGTACACCGTGGAGTTGACAGCAATCTCCGCGGTCGGCGGCCTGCTGTTCGGCACGCTGCTGGCGCTGGCGCGGCTGTCGTCGCTGTATCCGCTGCAGATGGCCGCCGCGGCTTACGTCAACCTGATGCGTTCGATTCCGCTGGTGCTGGTGATCTTCTGGTTCTTTTTCCTGGTACCGCTGATCCTGCAGTCCGTCACCGGCGCCGAACGGCCACCGCAGGTGGGCGCCGAGCGCACCGCCATCATTACCTTCATCCTGTTCGAAGCCGCTTATTTCTGCGAAATCATGCGCGCCGGCATCCAGTCGATTCCGCGCGGCCAGGTCTGGTCCAGCTACGCGCTCGGACTCAATTACAACCAGACCATGCGGCTGGTGATCCTGCCGCAGGCCTTCCGCAACATGCTGCCGGTGCTGCTGACCCAGACCATCATCCTGTTCCAGGACACTTCGCTGGTTTACGTCATTTCAGCCACCGACTTTGTCGGCGCCGCAGCCAAAGTCGCGCAGCGCGACTCCAAGCTGGTGGAAATGTACCTGTTTGTCGCCGTCGTTTATTTCGTACTTTGCTATACCCTGTCGTTTGCGGTCAAACACCTGCAACGCAAAATTGCCGTGATCCGCTGAGGAACCCTGCGCATGCCCATGATCGAATTCAACAACGTCAGCAAATGGTACGGCCATTTCCAGGTGCTCAAGGACTGCACGACCCGGGTCGAAAAAGGCGAAGTCGTCGTGGTCTGCGGACCCTCGGGCTCCGGCAAGTCGACCCTGATCAAATGTGTCAACGCGCTCGAACCCTTCCAGCAGGGAGAAGTCATCGTCAACGGCCAGTCGGTCGGCGCAAAGACCACTCAGCTGCCACAGCTGCGCGCCAAGATCGGCATGGTGTTTCAGCACTTTGAACTGTTCCCGCACATGAACGTCACGGAAAACCTGAACCTGGCGCAGATCAAGGTACTCGGTCGCAGCCTCGACGAAGCCACCGCCAAGTCAGAGATGCTGCTCAAGCGCGTCGGCATGACCGATCATGCTCACAAGTTCCCGGGCCAGCTTTCCGGCGGCCAGCAGCAGCGGATCGCGATTGCCCGCGGCTTGGCGATGGATCCGGTGGCGATGCTATTCGACGAACCGACTTCGGCACTGGACCCCGAGATGATCAACGAAGTGCTGGATGTGATGGTCGAACTGGCCCAGGAAGGCATGACCATGATGTGCGTGACCCATGAAATGGGCTTCGCCCGCAAGGTCGCCCATCGCGTGATCTTCATGGACAAGGGCGAAATCGTCGAGGACGCCCTCAAGGCCGAATTCTTCGGCACACCGCGCTCGGAACGGGCGCAACAGTTCCTGTCAAAGATTCTCCACCACTGAAATCCCCACCACGGTGCGGTGCTCGCAGGTAAAATGCGCGCTTTTCAACGGGAATGCGCTGCTTCAGCGGCGCTGGAGAAACCATGGCCGCCAGCACCACGAAAAAGAAATCCGATGTTCAGTACGACTGCAGCAAATGCCCCGGTTACTGCTGCAGCTACCCGCTGATCGAAGTCGGCAAGCGCGACATTGCACGCCTGGCCAAACATTTCGACATTACCTACGCTCAGGCGGAATCGCGCTATACGCGCTTTGACCGCTCGGAAAAAGTGCGTTCGCTGAAACAGCAGGACGACAAACACTTCGGCAAGATCTGCAAGATGTTCGACACCAAAAAACGGTGTTGCACGGTGTACGAAGCACGCCCCAGCGTGTGTCACTCCTATCCGGACGGCAAACGCTGCGGCTACTACGAGTTCCTGCAGTTCGAACGCGACCATCAGGACGATCCGAAGTTCGTCGCCACCACCGACAACTGAGCCGGAAGCTTACGGGTTCCCGGCCACCAGCCGGGTTCCCAGCCGGCGCAGGAAGGTTTCGCAAGCGGCGACCTGCGCCAGCGTGACGAATTCATCGGGCTTGTGCGCTTCGCGGATCGACCCCGGTCCGCAAACGATGGTCGGCACGCCCGCCACCTGAAAGTGCGCGGCCTCGGTGCCGAATGACACCTTGGCGATATCGCCATGGCCCGATAATTCCTGGGCGAGCGCGGTAATGCCGGCCTCGGGCCTCGTATTCAGTGCCGGCATTTCCGATTTTTTCACCAGCACAAAGCCACAGCGCGGATCGACAGCATGCATTTCCGGCTCGATCACCGTGCGCACATGCGTTTCAAACTCGCGCAGCAGCGCCTGAGGATCATCACCCGGCAGGTTGCGGAATTCGAAATCGAACACGCACTCATGCGGCACGATGTTCAGCGCCGTGCCGCCATGGATCACGCCGGTGTGCACCGTCGTGTAGGCCACGTCGAAGCCACGGTCATAAGGACCCCGGTCACGGTGCCGCCGCGCCATCTGTTTCAGAAACGCCACCGCCTCGGCGGCCGCCTCCACCGCATTGACGCCATAGGGCGCATAGGCCGAATGCGAAGCCAATCCGCGCACGGTGCAGCGGTAACTCTGCTTGCCCTTGTGTGCAATCACCGGCCGCATTTCCGTCGGCTCGCCGACAATGCACGACAGCGGCTTGATGCCCGCCTGCACCATGTCGGTCAGCAAATCGCGCACGCCGAGGCAGCCGACTTCCTCGTCATAGGAAAACGCCAGGTGCACCGGCGTCTGCAGGCCACGCCGGACGAATTCCGGCACTACTGTCAGCGCGCAAGCGATGAAACTTTTCATGTCGGAAGTGCCGCGGCCGTAGAGCCGACCGTCGCGCTCAGTCAACACAAATGGATCGGTGGCCCAGTCCTGCCCGTCCACCGGCACCACATCGGTATGCCCGGACAGTACGATGCCCGGGATGCCGCGCGGTCCCAGCGTCGCAAATAGATTGGCCTTGCGTTTATCGTGGTCGAACGTCAGCCGGATGTCCGCATCGAGCGGCCGCAGCAGCTCGCGCACGTAATCAATCAGTTCGAGGTTGGAGTCCCGGCTGACCGTCGGAAAGGCAATCAGCTTGCGAATCAGGTCCAGGGTCTCCGCAGCGGGTACGGCATGCGGCTTCATCAGAAACATCCGTTGTTAAAGATCCAGCATAGGCAGGCCGCTCTGCACTGTCAACGCAACGCGCGGCGATCGACAGTAGATTGATACGGTATGCTAGCCGCTCGTCCATCCGCGGATACAGAATCATGAACATGCACACCTTGGCGACAGCAGTATTTTGGGCGACAGCCCTTGCGATAACGCCGGCGTCAGCCGCTGATCTGAGCATCGGGCTCGGCGCCGACGTCACCACCATGGATCCGCACTTCCACAATCTCACGCCCAATAACAATGTCGGCAACCATGTCTTCGAAACTCTGGTCACCAAGGATCCGCGCGGCCGGCTGATGCCGGCGCTCGCCGAATCGTGGCGGGCCGTGGACGAGCTGACCTGGGAATTCAAACTGCGCCGCGACGTCAAATTCCACGACGGCGCGGACTTTACCGCCGCCGACGTCACCGCAACACTGGACCGCGTCCCCAACGTGCCGAACAGCCCGTCTTCGTTCGCGACCTACAGCAAACAAATCACCGAGCGCATCATCGTTGATCCGTACACCATCCGCCTTAAAACCGCGAAGCCGTACCCGCTGATGCCCAACGACATGAGCACCATCATGATCATTCCGGCGCGTGCCAGGGGCGCCACTACCGATGATTTCAATTCGGGCAAGGCGGCCGTCGGCACCGGGCCGTTCAAATTCCTGCGCTGGCAAAAGGGCGATCGCGTTGAACTCTCGCGCAACGACAATTACTGGGGTGCCAAACCGGCCTGGGACAAAGTCACCTTCCGCATCATCACTTCCGACCCGACGCGGGTCGCGGCACTCCTCTCCGGCGACGTGCGCGCCATCGAAAACGTGCCGACCTCCGACCTCGTCAAGGTGAGCAGAAATCCAGAATTGTCGGTCTATCGTCAGGTCTCGCACCGGCTGATGTACCTGCACATCGACAGCAACCGCGACCAGTCACCGCTGATCACTGACAAGGCCGATCGCCCGCTCGAGCACAATCCGCTGAAAGACCTGCGCGTGCGGCAGGCGATTTCCAAGGCCATCAACCGCCAAGCGCTGGTCGAACGCCTGATGGAGGGGGCTGCCGTCGCCACTGGCCAGGTCATGCCCGAAGGCATGTTCGGCTACGACCCGAAAGTGAAGGCCGAGGCCTTTGACCCCGAAGGCGCGCGCAAACTGCTCGCCGCCGCCGGCTATCCCGACGGTTTCGGCCTGACCATCCACGGCCCGAACAATCGCTACGTCAACGACGAGCAGGTGGTGCAGGCCATCGCGCAAATGCTGACCCGCATCGGCATCATCACCAAAGTCGACGTTATGCCCTCGGCGGTGTTTTTCAGCCGCGCCAACGAGCTCAAATTCAACCTGATGCTGGTCGGCTGGGGTTCGGATACAACAGAGGCTTCTTCTCCGCTGAAAGCCCTGCTCGCCACTTTCGACAACGCCAAAGGCATGGGCAATGCCAACCGCGGCCGCTATTCGAGTGCCAAGATGGATGCGCTGCTCGACCAGGCGCTGGCCACGGTCGATGACGCGAAGCGCGAGCGGCTGCTGCAGGAGGCCACTGCAGTGGCAATGAATGATCTGGGCATCATCCCGCTCTA
>CAIZLW010000097.1 GCA_903933915.1 uncultured beta proteobacterium
CCAAGGTGACTTCCTTCGGGGCGCCACCCAAGGTGACTTCCTTCGGGGCGCATCCGGGCTACGGGTTCTTCGTGCCTCGCAATGAAATTACCAGGCGAGCGCGTAACCCTCGCGACGCGGGTCCGCGCCGGCGTGACGAAAACCGGTTTCGGGATCGACCTTGATCGCACACACCGCCGCATTCGCCGCCGGGAAACGCGGCCAGACTTCGACATCGTGACCGCGGCGCTGCAGCTCGGCGATGACCACGGGACCGAAGTCCTCTTCGACATTGAGTCGGCCGGGGTAATAGGCATGCGGCGCAAAGGAATTGGGAAAACTCTGCGACGACACCCGCGGCGCTTCCACCGCCTGCTGCATGGTCATACCGAATTCGACGACGTTGAGGAACACCTGCAACATGCCCTGCGACTGCTGGTCGCCGCCGGGCGTGCCGAAGGTCATGAACAGCTTGCCGTCCTTGAACGCCATCGCCGGGTTCGGCGTGAGGCGCGGACGCTTGCCGGGTTTGACCTCGGCCGGGTGACCGGGCTCCAGGCGCGACTGGCAACCGCGCGAGGAAATCGCCAAGCCGGTGCCGGGAATGATCGGCGTTTCGCTGGCATTGTCTGACGTGGTTGCAGAATAGGCATTGCCGAATTTGTCGACAACACAGTTGTAGATGGTGTCCTGCGACAGTCGTGAGAGGCCGTGCGGCGCGGCATACAGGGTCGCCGAAGAACCGGCTGCGCTGCGCCCCGTGTTCTCCGGGTCACCCGGGTCCGGCAGACGATCAAACGCCTTCTGCATATCGATGCGCGCGCGCTGGCGCACGGCGTAGGCCTCGGAAATCAGCGCGTCGCGTGGCACTTTCATGAATTTGGGGTCGCCGACATAGGCCTCGCGATCGGCAAAAGCCAGATTCAGCGCCGCCGCAATCAGGTGCGCATAATCCGGCGAGTTGTGCTGCATCGCTTTCAGGTCGAAGCCTTCGAGGATTTTCAGCGACTCCAGCAGCACGATGCCCTGGCACCACACGTCGCAGGCGTGCACGGTGTAGCCGCGGTAGTTGACGGTGATGCTCTCTTCCACCGGCACTTCGAAACCGGCCATGTCCTCAAAGGTCATGAAGCCGCCATTGCGGGCGTGATAGTCGGCAATCTCGCGCGCAATCGGCCCGCGATAGAAGTAGTCATGCACCGCGCGCAGCTTTTTGTCGCGGTCGCCGCCGCAGTCGCGCTCGGCCTGCATCAGACGGCCCAGGGTTTTGGCGAGGTCTTCCTGTACGAACAGTTCGCCGACTTTGGGCGCCCTGCCCTTGGGCAGGAAAATGCGCTCGTTGTCCGGCCAGCGACGAAAGCTGTTCTCCAGATATTCGATGTTGGTTGACAGCAGCGGATAGACGGCGAAACCGTTGCGCGCGAGTTCCATAGCCGGTGTTGCGGCTTCTTCAAACGAAATCGTACCGAAGCGGCGCAGCGCTTCGACATAGGTTGCGGGCGCTGCAGGAATCACCGTGCGCAGCAGGTTCTCCGGCACCGCCTTGCCGTTGCCGGCGGCAATCAGTTTCGCGACATCAGTGCTCTTCGGCCAGTAACCGAGACCGGCCAGGCTGATCACCTTGTCGAGCTCCTTCATATAGATCAGCGTCGGCGCGACACAGGCGAAGCTGACCATATCGGGTTGCAGCACGGAAAGCGCCATGGACGCGGTGACGCCGGCGTCAACCGCATTGCCGCCGCGATCAAGCACGCGCATCGCCGCCAGCGTGGCCAGATAATGACCCGCCGATGCCGCGTGGTTGCGCCCGACCAGGTTCGGCCGGAAGCTCGTCGCCGGTACAGCCATTTTGACTGCGCGTTTTTTCTCCGCCATGAAGTTCTCCTCCGACCTTTCCGGTTACCCGCGCTCAGCCAGAGTCTTGCCGCCAGTACCCCAGGCGTTTTTCGGAATGTCCTGCACGATGATCGAGACGGTCTCGGGTTTGGATCCCAAAGCATCAACAAAAGCCTGGGTCACTTTTTCGATCAGCACTTTCTTTTGTTCCGGGGTGCGGCCTTCGGCGAGATAAAGCTGTGCAAGGGGCATGGTTTTTCCTTGGTTGATTGATGGTGCCTGGTGACTGGGGACTGGGGGCTGGTAATTGGTAATTGATTACTGCTCAAGTTTGATGCCGGCTTCCTTGATGACAGTGGCCCACTTTGCGGTTTCGGTTTTCAGGAACGCGGAGAATTCCGCAGGTGTGCTGCCGACCGCCACCGCGCCGGAAGCTTCGAAAGTTTTGCCGATTTCCGGCGACTTCACAATGGCCGCGACCTCGCGCCCCAGTTTTTCGATAATGGCGCGCGGCACGCCGGCCGGCGCGATCATGCCCTGGAAAGCTTCAGCCTGATAACCCTTAAGTGTTTCACCGATTGTCGGCACGCCGGGCATGGTGTCGAGCCGTTTGGCGCTGGTCAGCGCGAGGCCCTTCACCTTGCCGGCCTTGATATGCGGCGCGGCGGAAATGGTCGTGGTGAAGAGCATGGTGACGCGGCCGCCGATGACGTCGGTGATCGCCGGCGGAATACCTTTGTACGGCACATGGATCATCTCGACGCCGGCGGTGCGTTTGAACAGTTCCGCCGACAGATGCGGCGCAGAACCCGCTCCCGGCGTCGCAAACGTCAGTTCACCGGGTTTGGATTTCGCCAGCGCGATCAGATCCTTGACCGTGGACACCGGCGCACCGGCGCTGACAACGAGAATGTTGGGCTGGGAATTCAACAGGGTGACCGGCGTGAAATCCTTCAGAGGGTCATAAGGCAATTTGGCATATAGGCTGGGATTGATCGCAAACGTCGTGGTGATCATCAGCATGGTGTAGCCGTCGGGCACGGCTTTTGAGGCGATTTCGGTGCCGACGATGGTGGCGGCGCCGGGGCGCGTGTCGATGACAACACTGTGCCCCCACTTGTCAGTGAGCTTCTGGCCGATCAGCCGTGCAGTGATGTCGAGTCCGCCGCCGGCGGCAAACGGCACGATCATGCGGATGGGTTTGGCGGGGTAGCTGGCTGCGGCTTTGTCCTGCGCGGCGGCGATGGTGCTGATGGCGAGCGCTGCAGTGCAGCCAGCAAGGGCGAACGTTTTAATGCGCGATTTCATGCGGAATTGGCCCCGGAGGAAGTTCGGAAAGGGTGAAAAGATGTTATCACGCAAGCCGTGAAATTCGCGGCGAGGCTCAGCATCTGGACTGGATCCGGCGCCACCCAAGGTGACTTCCTTCGGGGCGCGCGTTGCTCCA